>NZ_JBFTRY010000018.1:0-47524 GCF_056399745.1 Dyella sp. 01N36 | reverse complement strand
CATCAACAGCGTGGCGTCCACGCCGATGATGCGGGTGTGCAGGCGCAGGCCGAGCGCGTGCGCCACCACATGGATCACCCAGGCGGAAATGGTCTTGTCGTAGCGGATGTCGCCTTTCTGCAGCAATTTGCCGGTCACCAGCTCCAGTCGCGTGTAGCCGCCATGCCCGTCTTGTCGCAGATCCGACAGCCAGTCTTCGAGTCGCACGCCATGCGCCTCGTGCAGCACCTCGATCTTTTCGTCCACCAGCGGCCGTTGCTCGCAGGCAGCCAGCCAGCGCGACGCGAGATCGCCGCTTTCGCGCGTGAGCGCGTCGCGCGCCAACTCGCCGAAGCCGCCCGGCGGCAGGTCGCCCTGATCCACCAGTTGCCTGGTGGCGACGTCGACGGCGGCGCGCACGTCGGAAGCCGCCATCGCACTGCGCAGCACGCTGGTCATCGCAACATGGCGTTCCAGCGCATCCAGGCCGAACGGCTCATCGTCCATCGTTTCTTCGTCGCGCACGGCGAAGTGCACTTTCAGGCGGTGATTGAAGAAGTGGCGAACGGGGCGCGCCACGAAACTCTGCAACAAACCGATGCTGATGGCGGCATCCGGCTGCCAGGGGGCGAGCGCTGCATGGATCGCCTCGTCGTGACCACGATGAGCCTGGCGCCATTCGCGTGCATAGGTGAACAGGCGCGCATCCGCGTCGGCGCTGAAATAACGACGGCTGAAGGGCTGCAGCGGATGAATCGTGGTCATGGCTTCGAGCAGGCGCTCGCCAGCGTGATCATCGCTGGCGTCATCGCCGTCRCCACACCAACCGGCGGCCACGTAGTCGCGCAGCTGGCCGACCAGGACGGATGGCGGCAGCACGCTGTTGTCGCGCACGTTGCGCCCCACCCAGCTGACGTAAAGCGCGTCGCGCGCGGAGGCCAGCGCCTCGAGGAACAGATAGCGATCGTCTTCGCGTCGCGAACGATCGCCCGGACGCGCATGGCCGGGTTGGGCCATCAGATCGAAATCGGCGGGCGCCTGGCGTCGGGGATAGTCGCCATCGTTCATGCCGAGCAGGCACACCACGCGGAACGGGATCGCGCGCATCGGCATCAGCGTGCAGAAGCTCACCGCGCCGCCCATGAAACGTTGCGAGAGGCGGCTTTCGTCCATCGATGCCAGCCAATGCTCGCGCACGATGTTCAGTGGCAGCGGAAGGCTGAATTGTGCGTCCTCGCAGGCCTGTCGCCATTCGTCCAGCGCATCGTTCAAGCGCGTGAGCCGGTCGCTGTCGGAGGGATCGTCCGCATCGAAGAAATCGATCAGCAACTGCTGCAGGCACTGGTGCCACTGGCCCGGCGTCGCCGGTTCGCGCATGCGCGCCCAGCAGCGCTCGAGCTGATCGAGCAGCAGTGTGAGCGGGCCGATCAGCGCGGCATCGAGACCGCCCACCTCGCCATACGGCGCAATGCCGTGCCACGTATCGCCTTCACCGACGGCGTAACCGAGCAGCATGCGGCGCAGGCCGAAGCGCCAGGTGTTCTGCTCCACGCCAGGCAGTTCGAGACTCTGCTTTTGTTCGCGATCCAGCCCCCAGCGTATGCCCGCGCCTTCGATCCAGCGGCGCAACGTGGGGAGTCCGTTGTCGTCGATGTCGAAGCGTGCACGCAGTGCGGGGACGTCGAGCAGGTCGAGCAAATCGCTGACGGTAAAACGCGATTCGGGCAGCGACAGCAAATGTTCCAGCGCCACCATCAACGGCACGGCGCCACGCGACGGCTGGTCGGCAACGGAGAACGGCAGATAGCGCGCATCGTCGGCCGGCAGGCGGCCGAACACGGCCTGCACATGCGGCGCATAGGTCTGGATATCCGGCACCATCACGATCACGTCGCGCGGTGACAGTGGCTCGCCGCGTCGCGCTGCGTCTTCGAACATCGCCAGCAGCTGGTCGTGCAGGATCTCCACTTCGCGCTGCGGGTTATGCGCGATGTGGAAGCGCAGCGACATGTCGTCGTGCCGCCATGGCTTGCGTTGCGCTGCATCGGCCGGCAGCGGATCGAGATCCAGAATCGCTTGCTGCATCTGGCGCAACAGCGTGCTGCCGTCGGTATCGGCGAACAGGTCGATGCTGCGGTTCCACGCGGCGAACTGGTTGCGATAGCCCTCGGGGCGATCGAACGCGTCCAGCAGGCGGATGTAATCGCGCCCTTGCCGGCCCCACGCCGCCAGCAACGGGTTGGCGTGCAGGTGGAGATCTTCGAAGCGCGGTTCATCCGGCAGGCCGGGCTTGAGGCCGTGGCGACGCTGGCTGGCCTTGAGCAGCTCGCGATCCTCGATGATGTCGGCCCAGTAGTGCCGGCAGGGATTGGCCACCAGCAGCATGACCTGGCAGTGGCGCGATAACGCGGTGAGCGCTTCCAGCGTCTGCTGCGGCAGCGAGGAGATGCCGAACACCACGATGCGTCGCGGCAGCGTGGCGGGGCGGGTCGTCATGCCGGCGATGCGTTCGATAAAGGCCTGATGCACGGCGGCGCGATGGTTGTGGCGCTCATCGCCGACGTCATCGAGCAGCAGCTGCCACAGCCGCGCCTGCCAGCGCTGATCGGCGGGCAGCGGCGTGTGCTTGCCGCGCAGCTCGTCGCGCAGTTCGTAGCGGCCGTGCTCCCAGTCGGTGAGCCAGTCCGCGCGATACACCTGGTACTGATCGAACAGGTCGGCCACGCGCTCGGCCAGCTGGTAGCGCTTGCGTTCGTCCGGGTCGTCGCGGAGAAAATCGCGCAGCGGCGCGAAGTCGGCTTCGTGCAGGTGCGCGGGCAGCAGGCGCAGCAGGCGCCAGCTCAGCCGTGATTTGTCGAACGGCGAGGTGGTGGCGACCGCGTCGCGCCCCAGCACGCTGCGATAGGCGGCCCACAGGAAGCGGCCGGGCAGTTGCACGTCGATGGCGGCGCTGATGCCCAGCCCGCCAGCATCGGCCGGCCGCGCCAGCGCCCACTTGAGCCACTGCGCGATGCCGTTGCTCTGCACCAGCATCAGCTCGTCTTCCAGTGGGCGCAGCGGCGCGCGCGCCAGCCACGCGGTCAGCAGGTCGCGCAGATCCTCCATGCGGTTGCCATGGATGACCATCAGGCCCGGCTGGATCGGGCTCTCCAGGGGCAGCTCGAGGGTGTGGCTCACATCAGGCAATGGGGCGACTCGCTCATGGATGCATTCTCGCTGAGGCGGCGACGGATGTCCCGCATGATCGGGCCGGGCTGTCGCAGATGGCGAGAGGTGGTGGGGCCCGCGCAGGCCTGCTTGCGTCGGCGCACGGGGTGACGATCAAGCTTGGCGGCCGCACCAGCTGTGGTGCTGGTGGCACTCCCAGTGCGTGCTTCGTCACGCGGGGCAGATGCCAGAGGACATGACATCTGAAATGCGATTGGACGCAAGAAAGCGCAGGACGGCGATCGCCACAATGCGCGCGCCTCGTCGTGATGGTGCGCGGATGTGTGCCTAGGAACATATGTCTGACATCACGCGACGAGGCACCGCCGTCCGCGCCTTCATGCGCCGAGGCACCGCGTAAGCGCAAGAAAATACTTCGCTTTTTCGTCATCCCGTGGATGCCCTGCAACGTTACGATGTGCCGTTCGTCGAACGACACATCACTACCGAGGGCAGCACCATGCAGGGATGGCAAAACAAGATCTGGGCGATGACGCTGGTCGCGCTGATGGCATCCATGGCGTCGCCGGTCGGCGCGCAGACCAGTGCTGCGAGCACCGCCGATACGGACACGCCGCCCACCGACGCCGATCTGGCCAACGCACGCTGCGTGTCCGGCGAAGAGAAATTCCTGCCCGGCGACTATTACTACTGCCTGGGTTCGCAGAACTTTGGCCTGGGGCATTACGAGATCTCGCAGCGCTTCTTCACCACGGCGGCCAGCTGGGCCAGCAAGCCGGCGCAGTACGTGCTGGGCATCATGGCGCTCAATGGCGATCACCAGCCGGTGAATCGGCCCTTGGGACTGGCCTGGCTGGCGCTGGCCTCGGAGCGACCAAACTCCAACTTCCAGCAGGCGCACGACACGGCCTGGAAGAGTGCGACGGACGTGGAGCGCAAGGCGGCCGAGCAGGAGCTTGCCAAGCTGCGCCCGGTGTATGGCGACGCCACCGCCGGGCCGCGCGCCGAGCGCCGCTATGCCGATGGCATGGCCATGCTTAATCGCTTGACCAATCAGGGGGCGAAGTACTGCATGGCAGGCATGAACGATCCGTCCAGGCCCAACGCCGATGCGAGCGCCTGCCCGCCGGTGCAGATGGTGATGAAGATGGTGGACACCGCGGCCATCAATGTTTTCGATGGCTGGTCCGGTCATGTCACGGTGGGTCCGCTGGAGCAGGCCGCGCCGCCGGCAGCCGCCGGCAAGAACTAAATCGCGCTTGCTGCGGGAGGCGAGGGCGCGTGCCTCAGTTGTGCGCGTCCATCGCCCAGGTGTTGGCGAGGCTGGTGATGTCGGCCAGATTCATCGAGTGCTCCGCACGTTCCAGCGCGCTGCAGGCCGACTCGGCGGCATAGCGCATCAGGTAAGCCAGGTGTGCGCGGTATTGCGAGCCGATGCCGTGCGCGCGGATCATGCCGGCCGCTTCGGCCAGGCATTCCAGGTCGCTATAGGCACGGTCCAGGTCGCTGCTGCTGGAGCACTGCACGAAGGCCGTCGCGCCATCGGGATCGCGCGAGCGCAGGCTCACCACGTCTTCCACCAGTCGAGCCGCCTGGCGTGCCGCAAACACCAGCACGTCGGCTGCCGCATGCGACAGCTCGCTGTCGGAAACGGCGCGATCGGTCAGCTCCACGAGGCTACGAGTGACAACAAGCAGTTGGGCCACGGGACGGCCCGCAGCATCGCTATGAGTCATGGTTCCGGTTCCCCTCCGGAGTGGTGATCCGGACATTGTCCACGGTGTCGTGACATTTGTGTACATGAGCAGGGTAGGAATTTGTGACCCCTGACACAGTCGGCGCGGCGATTTGCCCCCATCACTGCCCGGCAGCGCATGCTCCGGTTACGCTATGCCACTGAAAATACTGGGCCTCCGGGTTTAGTGGGAGAGTGAGTACGCGCTGGCATCCGACAAAAGGCCTAGTCGCTGTCCATGTCCAATTTTTGCCGGTTGTCCAAGCCCTTTGGCTATGTCATCGCGTTCCGCCGGGGCTTTATCCTCAGCGATGCACGTCCACCCGGCAGAACCCTCGCACGCCGTTGGAACCGTATGGAGGAGGACGCTTATGCACTACTCCCGTCTTTGTGCCTTGCTCATCGATTGCCACACGCCGGATGTCGACGAGGCGGCACAGTTCTGGGCGCAAGCCTTGGGGCGCCCGATCGACCTTGGTCATCCCGGCAGCCGTGGCAACTACCGCATGCTGGAGACGCCGCCTGACGAAGCCATCGTGCAGATCCAGCGCGTGGCGCACCAGAGCCGCGTCCACCTCGACATCGAAACCGATGACATTCCCGCCGAAGTGGCACGTCTGGAAAAGCTGGGCGCTCACGTGGTGGATCGCCTCGAACGTTGGGTGGTGATGCAGGCGCCGACGGGGCAGCGCTTCTGCGTGGTGCGCGTGCAACGTCCAGGATTTCCCAAGAACGCGAACCAATGGGAGTGACGTGCGCTGATCGCTTCGATTGAGCGTCGTTGACAACCCTCCGCATTCGGCCCAGGCGGAGATCGAACGGGCACCGGGCCACCATGGCAGAAGGACTCTCTTATGAATGGTTTCCGCGTTGTGTTGATCGCTGCGCTTGCGGCCTGCATTGCTGCTGCGGCCCTACCCGTGCAGGCCAAGCAGGACACGCCCAATGCCAGCCAGGCCAAACCCAATCTCGCCGGCCTGCACGATTTTGATTTTCTGGTGGGCAATTGGCGCGGCCATCATCGCAAGCTCAAGGAAAAGCTCGCCAACAGTCATGACTGGGACGAGTTCGACGGCACGCTCAGCATGCGCCCGCTGATGGACGGCTATGCCAATGTCGACGACAACGTGTTCAACACGCCCAAGGGCACCTACCGCGGCGTCGGCCTGCGTTCCTATGATCCCAAGACCGCGCAGTGGGCCATCTGGTGGCTGGACGGACGCGATCCGTTCGGACAACTCGATCCGCCGGTGAAGGGACATTTCGAGCACGGCGTCGGCACGTTCTACGCKACCGACACGCTGCGCGGCAAACCCATACGCGTGGGCTTCGTGTGGTCCGGGATCACACCGACCACGGCGCACTGGGAACAGGCTTATTCGGCCGACGACGGCAAGACCTGGGAGGTCAACTGGATCATGGATTTCACGCGGGTGCCGTGATGCTAAAGTGCGGCGCATCCACCACGACGGCATCAGCATGAGCACCCAGCATTTCTATCCCATCGGTACACCCGGACAGGCCTGGGGCGCGGCAGAACGTGCAGCGTGGCTGGCACGCCAGAGCAAGCAGCGCAGTTACGCGGATGATGTGGTGAGGGTTCTCGAGCGCCTGCGCGAGWCGTTCGACGTGGTGGAGTACGGGGCGCTGGATTACGGCTCCGAACACTATCCGCTGCTGGCTGTACGCAGCCGTGACTGGCGTGAGGATCTGCCGGTGTTGCTGGTCACGGGCGGCGTGCATGGCTACGAGACGAGCGGCGTGCATGGCGCGCTGCAGTTCCTGCAGCAGCATGGTCGCGACTATGCCGCTCGGGCGAATTTGTTGGTGGTGCCTTGTGTGAGTCCGTGGGCCTACGAGCGCATTCATCGCTGGAATCCCGAGGCGCTCGATCCCAATCGCAATTTCCGCAAGCACAGCCCCGCCGGCGAATCGGCGGCGCTGGTTGATCTGCTGGAGCCACTGCGCGATCGCGCGCTGATGCATATCGATTTGCACGAAACCACCGATTCGGACGAGTCGGAATTTCGCCCGGCGTTGGCATCGCGCGATGGCAAGCCGTTCGAGCCTGGTGAAGTGCCTGACGGTTTCTATCTGGTCGACGACACCGATCGTCCTCAGCCCGAGTTCCAGCAGTTCGTCATCGAAGCGGTCGCCAAGGTGACGCACATTGCCGACGCCGATGCACGCGGCGAGATCATCGGATCGCCGTTGCTGATGCCGGGCGTGATCAAGTTTCCGGTGAAGCAGTGGAGCCTGTGCGCAGGCATCACCAACGCGCGCTATGCGACCACTACCGAGGTCTATCCCGACAGCCCGCGCGCCACGCCGCAGCAATGCAACGATGCGCAGGTGGCGGCCGTGCGCGCGGCGATCGACTATGCGTTGAGCCATCGCGTCGACTGAGCGGCTGCCACGCTGACGAGGCGTGGCCCATCGCAGTGCAATGATTTCGTGGTGAGCGCCGAGGCGCTGCTCATCCCTCGGCCTGCAAAGGCGGAGGCGTCATGTCGGACAGCGGAAGCAAGCGCGAATCTTCGATAGCCGCCGTGCGATGTCCCAAGCCGGACAAATAGGCCTCGTGCGTCGCAAAGGCCAGAAAGGATTCGACGCTGCGTTGCCGAATAAGCATGGCCATGTCCCAGCGCTCGTCCGGCGGTCCAATGAGAAAGTCACCGCCCTTGCCGAGGAACTCGATGTTTCCTCCGGATTGGAGCAAATAGGGCAGGGTGTGCTCGATATAACGCTGAAAGGCGGCCTTGCCGGTAATCGGCGATGGCGGCRCCAGTTCCGGTGTAGCGGCGTAGTCCGCGACTTCGCGGAAACGCAGAAGATTGAGCATCACTACCTGGCCTTCCAGCTGCCGCATGACGAAGGCGCGGCCGGCATCTTGCGTGGGTTCCAGATAGCGCGTGAGCTGTTCGGGCGACGTCATGTCGCTGACTCCTGATGGGAACGCGACGGTGCGCGTCGGCGAGCAAATATACCCGGGTATATTTGTCCGGATCAATAGTACCCGGGTAAAACATAGGCCGAATGCCAGCACTTGCACTATTTCGATATTTGGCTAAATATCTACGAATGAACAGCGTCTTCAAGGCCCTCGCCGATCCCACCCGCCGCAAGGTGCTGGAATTGCTCCGTCAGCGTCCGATGACCGCCGGGGAGCTATCGGACCATTTCCCGGTGTCTCGACCGACCATGTCGGCGCATTTTGCGGTGCTGCGCGAGGCTGACCTGGTCGAGGCCAACAAGATCGGCACCAGCATCACCTACCAGTTGAAGTTGTCGGTACTGGAGGACGCGCTGCTGGGCTTCACCCAGCTGTTCGGCATCGGCGCCGCAGAGCCCACGCCAGCAAGTGCTGCTGGCGTGGCCGAGCACAAACCCACTCGAGAAGGAGCCGACGAATGAGCGAGAACTCCCAACTTCAGCGCGCGAAAAAAGAAATCCTGTTCGGACTCAAGCTCGCAGCCGTGATGATCGGCGGTGCGCTGTTGCTCACCCTGGCCCGCAAGCAAGGGTGGATCGACGCAGAGCAAGTCGTGCGTGGCAACAACGTCATCAAGCGCCAACGATTCACCGCAGAGTTCAAGCGCGAAGCGGTCCGGCTTCTGGACGCAGGGGAGAAACCTGCCTCGGAAGGGAGCTACGGGAAAACCTCTTTGCTTCCTCGTTCCAAGCGTCCCGTTTCGTGTGCTGTCCGAACGACTGCTCTGATATGTTCGACTCAAATGTCCGTTTCGACCCGTTGAGGTCGCAACCAGAAGCAGGCATCAGCGACCTGCTGAAGTTCGGCACGTCGGGTAAAAAGGGGAACTGATGAACTTGACTGCTGCCATGACGTTGGGCTTCGCGGCGATCGTCAGCCGGTGGTACTTGATGCTGGTTGCAGGGAGGGCTCGGGGCGGCATCTCCAAGGCCCATCCGGAATTTGCTGCTGCGCTCTATGCCTCGCGCATGGATGTGGTCTTGTACGGCATCGGTCCGCTCAACTGGAAGCCCTTATTTCGTAGTCCCGTCCCCGGGGACATTGAGGCGACGGTAAAGCGACTGAGGTGGGCGGTGCTGACTGCCAGTGCACTTGGTCTGGCGACTCTTGTTTATGCGCCCGCTACGTTCTTGTATCTAGCCAGGGGCGGCTAGCGGACGTCCGCTTCCATCCTCAAATCGATCTGACGCAACGACGAGGATGGACAAGCGCAGTGCTTGATTCCTGGGCACGCGACTCTGCGTACGCCATACCGGATTTCGAACAAACCCCACGGATGGACTATTCAGGCCTACGTAGAACGACTGGCCAGTAGGCGGTCGGGCGAGGGCGGAGAACTATCCCGGCGCAACCGACGTGTCGCCCATTGCGGGCGTTCCCGATCACGGGGGGCGCAGGCAAGGCGGCGGGAATCGCGAGGCAATCGACCACCGGTTCATCAAAATAGGCGGTGCCGATTGGCCCCTTTCATGCGTTGTGATGAGCTTCTCGTTACCCGAATACTTGGTGGTACGAGAGTGTCGGTGGTTGTTGGCGGGTTGGTCCCTTTTCTGTGTCAGCCTCGCGAAAGGGCCGCTTTGGCGCGAATGAGCAGTCAAGTTTGCGCAGGAACGACCGATGGCTTGGCTATGATGGACTGATTGACTTCACCCCTGGGCGCTTGATGGAAAACCGTAGCTACAGTTCATTGCCGGCCACCGGGAAACGCTCATCGGGCCCCCAGGGGACGCGGCTTTTTTCCGCTGACGAGCTGAGCCGGCTCGCCGTCGAGGCAGGCTTTGCGTCCGATGGCGGCGTCAGCGTCCACGAGCCCGTGCTCGAAGGCACCAGTGCGGCGCTCAAGGGGCGTCGCTTTACGTTGCGAGCTGGTCGGCAAACCATCGGGCGGGGCGGCGAGAACGATATCGTCATCTGCGACCCGAGCGTTTCTTCGACCCATGCGTGGGTGATGAACCAGCAAGGCCATTACGTGGTGATGAACACGCTCTCCACCAATGGCACGTTCGTCAACAACAAGCGTGTGCACGAAGCCACCATCCGGCATGGCGATCGCATTCGTTTTGGACAGTCGGAGTTTGTGTTTCTGACGCGGGAGCCTGGCGCGTCCAGGCTCGGTCCCGTCGGACGGTTCGCGCTGGCCGTGGTGGTGCTGGCGGCGCTGGGCGGTGCGGCCTGGTGGTTGTTGAGCGCATGAGTACGGTCGAGCGCATGCGACCGCGCTCCATCGGGCGCTACCGGATCGACGGTGTGCTCGGCGAGGGCGCGATGGCGGTGGTGTACGCCGGTTTTGATCCCGGCATCGACCGGCCGGTGGCGATCAAATGCCTGCATCGCAATGTGGCGACTGACCCGAGATTGATGGTTCGGTTCTTGCGGGAGGCGCGCGCATCCGGCCACCTGGTGCATCCCAATATCGTCACGATCTTTGATACCGGCGAAACGGACGACGGCCGCAAATACATCGCGATGGAAAGGCTTTCGGGCGAGACGCTGGCAAGCCGCGTCGCGCAAGAAGGATTGCCGCCGCTGGCGGTGATCATCGAGCTGGCGTCACAAGTGGCATCGGCGCTGGACTATGCGCACGGGCAGGGCGTCATCCATCACGACGTCAAGCCTGAGAACATCATGCTCTCGGAGAATTGGCATTGCGCCAAGCTCAGTGACTTTGGCATCGCCGAGCGCAGACCCGTCAACAGCATCAGGCAAGGCCAGGCCAGGCAGATCGGCGGTACGCCCGCCTATATGGCGCCGGAACGCTTGCGTGGCGAGCGTGCCGATGCACGCAGCGACCTTTTTTCGCTTGGCGTCGTGCTGTACTGGCTGCTCACCGGCAAATTGCCATGGCCGGAAACCGACGATCTCAAGCGCCTGATCAGGGAGCGGCAGCGTCAGCCATTACCTGCGATGGTRCCCGTCGATCCGACGATACCGTCGATGCTCGCGGGCATCGTGCGGACTCTGCTCGCGCCGGCGCCCGAGGCGCGTTACCAGAGCGGCGCCGAAGTCATCAACGATCTGCGGTTGGCGCGCCGGGAGCACGAGCGATCGCATGAGTCGCCGCTGGCCACGCGCATCATCTCGCTGCGCCTGCGTTGGATTGGCGCCCTGGGCGCCACGCTATGCCTGGTGCTGCTGCTGGGCCTGGCGGTGATCTATGCCAAGCAGCATGGCGCGGTAACGGGGCTCGCCACCGACTTTGGCGGTTCGCTGGGTCGCATGGTCGCAAGTGAGGCAGCCGAGAACCTGTTGCTGGGCGATGACCCCGCCACCCGGGCCCTGGTGCAGGACATCGCAAACAACCAGCAGATCCAATACCTCGCCATTGCCAATCGAGAGGGCGCGGTGGTGGCGAGCACGCAACCGGGGGATGTCGGCAGGACATTGCCCAAGCTCGATGCCGAAAAGCAGACCTTGGCCGGCGAGGTGGAACGTTACGTTGGCCGCGTCGATGCAGACTCCCATGGCGATGACTTGCTGTTGTTCGACGTGCCTATTCGTTATCAGGCCAAGGCCGTCGGCGAATTGCGCCTGGGCGTCAGCAAGGCGCCCCTGCTCGAGGCCGAGCGCACGACGTTCTGGGTCATCGTGGGGGTGCTCGTCATCACCTTGATGGCGCTGGTTGGCGCGGCTTATTGGCTGTTCCGACAGCCGCTGGCCTTGCTTGGCATGCTGGGGGATTCCCTGGTGCAGGTTGGCCGCGGCGACTTCAGCCAGCGCATCCGCCTGGTTCGCCACGATGAACTGGGTCGCCTGTTCGTCGCCTTCAATCAGATGAGCAGTGCCCTGGAGGCGCGGCATCGCAACGATGCTTCGGCATCCCCTGCCGTCGCGGCAAGTCCGGCGAGGCAGCCAACGGTGGTCATGTCGCCGTCAGCGGCCAAAGAGGATCGATAGACCCACGCGGCGGGGAGGCGCGCGTTACAGCTGCTTGAGGCGATGCTGCAGTTCAACGGCTCTCGCCCGGTAGATCACGGCGCGCTCGTAGTTGGGGTCAATCGCGAGGACGCGGTCCCACAAGGCAATCGCCTGGTCGAGCTTCTGGTCGCGATACAGCACTACCGCGCGCTCGTGATAGGAGCTGACCAATTGCTCTCTCAGCGCCTGGTTTCCTGCGGGCTTCAAATGCGGGTCGATGGTCAGCGCCTGGTCCAGTCGCGTCAATGCCTGAGCGTTCTTTCCCTGCTGCGACAAGGCCACACTTTCCAGTTGCAGGCGTTGCGCCTTGGAGGCAGGCGACTCGCCTGCGGGTGCAGCTTCGGTGGTGGCGACCGGCGCGGTGGGCGCCGCGCTGCGACTGGGCGTATTGGTTTTGGCCGGCGCCGTATCCGAAGACCACGAGGCCCGCAACGGCGATTGGGGCAGGCGGATGGTCTCACCCGCGTGCAACGACGAGGGATTGGTCGACCCGTTATAGCGAGCCAGCAGCAGGAATAGATCGGAATCCCCCAGGCTGCGAGCGGCCAATGTGCCGTAAGAGTCCCCGGCTTGCACGACGTACGGGCGCGACTGTTTACCAAGGGCCGTGTTCGGATCGACCGTGAGCTGCCGCAACAGGATTTGTGCCGTGTGGTCGGTCGGGTATTTCGCCAGATACTGCCGCAAGCTCTGCTCGCCTTCCGCGTAGCGACCGCGCAGAAAGTAAGTATTGGTTATGGCATTCAACGAAAGCGACTCGTTGTCGCCGGTTGCAGCCTCGTGATTGGCCGTCGGCGACGCGGCGCCGCTGCTGCTGTTGGCGGAGCTGCTCGCTTTGGACCGGAGGTTGCCGATCTGGGCGCAACCGGTCATGGCAAGCAGGGCCATGCAAAGCGCTACCTGCAGCGTACGCCAAAGCATCGGGTGCATGGTTTCAGTCGATCGAGCCAGGCTCATGTTTCGCTATCTCTGGTTGCGGTCTGCTCAGCGGCTCGCTGCCCAAAGGCGACGGTACGCTGCATCGCAGACCAAAGTTTGTTCCGGTACCGCCGCAAGCGGCCTTCACCGCTTGCGTGGGCGAAAATCAGGGCGACGTTGTCGCCGTCGCGGCCGCCGCGCTCAACCGCCGTGGCCAAGGCTTCCTTCAAGGCCTCATGCTGGTCACGCCGCTGCGAGAGGGATGCCAGCTCCTCGGTCGTGAGTTGCTCCCATACCCCATCGCTGCAAAGGACAAAAGTCTGATCGCCGTCCAGCTCAGCGAAGCCGTGTTCGACGACCGGAGGTTGCGGCCCTCCCAGTCCACGCAGGAGTTTATGCTGGTCGGGATCGTTGGCCAGCTCGCCTTCGGTCAGTTCCCCGCGTTGCAATTTCAGTTGCCCGAGGCTGTGGTCTTCGGTGCGACCGATCAGACGCGTTCCCCGAAAGCGATAAAGGCGACTGTCGCCGACGTGTGCCCACGAGACCCGGCTGGCGCGAATGAGCGCCGCGACGATGGTGGAATGCGGTTGCGCGGCTGCGAGATGTTCGCCGTGCTGCTGCAGTTGGGTATGCGCTTCCTGGCAAAGCGTCTCGAGAAAGAGCGATCCCGGCAGGGAGCGCCAGGCACCTTGCTCCCACAGGCGAAGAGTCGCCTGGATCACGCCATGGGAGGCCAGTTCGCCCGCGCCATCGCCACCCATGCCATCGGCCAGCACCAACAGCCAGGTGGACGATGCCGAATCGTGAAGGCAGATAAGGTCATCTTCCTGGGTTGCCCTTCCGCCTTGAGCGCGGCCACCCGCGGCCCGCGGAATCGCGTGAAAGTCGACCGTCGTGTTCATCGCCCATCCCCCCGACCTCTGAGCGCAGTCCTGCGAGCTGAAACCTTACGGGACTTTTGCCGCTGAAA
Organism: Dyella sp. 01N36; assembly: GCF_056399745.1. NCBI lineage: Bacteria > Pseudomonadati > Pseudomonadota > Gammaproteobacteria > Lysobacterales > Rhodanobacteraceae > Dyella > Dyella sp. 01N36. The sequence continues at coordinate 33,847 of NZ_JBFTRY010000018.1, read as the reverse complement.
ATTTGCGTTTGGTCCCGTTGCCATAAGCCCGATCGTGACCTTGGCTAAACCTTAAGCTGCCTTGGGCTGCCAGGCCAATCGGACATAAGGGGGATTGGGTCATGCCAGGGAGCGTTTCGGGCGCTTCGTCGACCTCGGGCAGACCTGCCAGGCGAGCTTGCTGAGCAGTGGGCGCTGCATGCAACCTTATAGGGCCCGCCTGCAACCCGAAGCGGGGTCGGCAGCTGAAACGGCAGTGGCCACACCAACCCGTCGCTGGGTGACATCATGACCAAGAGCAAAGAACGGCTGGCGCGCTTTTATGCGCTTTCCGACGGCATTTTTGCCGTCATCATCACGGTGATGGTTCTGGCGTTCAAGGCGCCCGCCGGTCACGATCTTCCCGCATTGATCAGCCTGTGGCCCGATCTGGTCAGTTACGCGGTGAGCTATGCCTTCATTGCCGTCGTCTGGTTGAATCATCATGCGACGCTTCGTTACGCGCAGTATCTGACGGGCACCCTGGCCCTGGCGAACTTCGCCAATCTGTTTGCGATTTCCTTCATTCCCTTTACCACCGCCTGGCTGGCCGAAAGCGAGATGGCGTCATTCCCGCTGACGCTCTACGCCCTGGTGTTTTTTCTGGTGCAGGGCACGTACATGGTGTTGATGCGGGAAAGTTTTTCTCACCTGCCGGACGGCATCGATCCGCGATCGCAACGATGGCAGTGGTACAGGGCGTGGATCATGTTGGCCGTGTTTTTGATAGCCGCCCTGGTAACCATTATTCCGCCGCTGTTGCGGCTCGGCTTGTTGGCGTCCTTCCTCATCCTGTACTGCCGTCCTGATGCGTTCCAGCGCGCCGACGCCGCCGCGCCCTGAGCGATTGACCTCTCGCAGCAACGACAAAGGCCGCGCAAGCGGCCTTTGTTCGTGGGGTCGCTGTCGCCCAGTTACACAATGGTCACCTGGTTGACGTTGTTTTTCGGATCCATCCAGAAGGCCTCATTGGCGAAGCGTCCGAAGATCTCGCGCGGCAGGATGGGCTGGCGTTCCACCGATTCCACTTTCGGACGGACGGAATGCAGGCCGGGCATGCCGACGCGGGCGTCGAATTCGTCGGCGTTGTACTGGATGTGGTCGAAGTCGTGTTCGAACCAGGGTTCGCCGAGGAATTGATAGACCGCGCGCACGGCGGCGGCGGGGTCGCGCACCAGGCTTTCGTAGGTCAGCAGCATCAGGTGGTCGTGCGCGTATTCGCCGTAGAAAGCCTCCTTGGTGGCCTGGTAGGCGAAGCCGACCATGCCGCGCGGATCAGTCAAGGCTTCGACGCGCGAGTACACGGTGGTGTTGGTGTCGAAACGGAACACTTTGCTGACACTGACCGGTTGGCGGCGCACCAGCCGCTCCATGCTGTCCAGCACCCAGGCCAGCTGGCGCACGCAGGCGACGACCTTCACGCCTGGGAACAGCGTGTTGAGCAGTTGCATGCGGCTGCACCACAGCCGGCTGGTGTCGAACACCACCTCGGCGCCGCCTTCAACCGAGTAGAAGTTCTCGACCAGCCCGCGCAATACCGCAACGCGCTGCTCGTCGGAGACATCGAAGGAGAAATCGTTCTTGCTGCTCGCCTCGGCGATCACCACGCCCATGATGTCGGCCAGCGGGCTGGTCATGCCGGCGCGAAAACGCGGGTTCTGATTGAGGATGGCGGCCAGCAGGGTGGTGCCGGCGCGCGGCAACCCGGAAATGAATTGGAACTTCCGCGGCGGGTTGCTGGCGTCTGGCGTAGCTGGCATGCGGGTGATCCTCTCGATCGTTGGCCTGGTTCTGCTGGATAGTGCCCGATTCAGGGCGCGCGCGCCGTCGACGCGCGCATGCGCATCTCGTAGCCGACTTCGACCATGCGGGCTTCTCCCTTGCCCAGTACACGCAGCAGCAGCTCCTCAGTGGCGCGCTTGCCCATGTCGCGTACGGGTTGGTGGACCGTGGTCAGCAGCGGCCACACCTGTGTCGCGATCGTGGTGTCGTCGAAGCCGCAGATGGAGATATCGCCGGGCACCGACACCCCGGCCTCCGCCGCGGCCCAGATCGCACCAACGGCCATGTCATCGTCGGCCGCGAAAATGGCGGTGGGCCGATGCTTGAGCTTGAGCAGTCGGCGAGCTGCAGCCACGCCGGACTCGAAGGAAAACTGGCCCTGCACCATATACGCCGGGTTCTCCTCCAGGCCTGCGCGCTTCATGCCATCGCGGAAGCCGGCGAGGCGCCAGATGCCTGCGCCGTGCTTGGGATCGCCGATGATGTGTGCGATGCGACGATGGCCCAGGGCCACCAGGTGATCCACCATCGCCGCCGCCGCTTCACGCTCGCGCAGCATCACGCCGATGCAGCCCTTGGGTTGCCGCGGCGCGATCGAGGCAAACGGCAGGTCGTGCTTGCGCAGATGGTCGAGCAGCTTTGCATGATCGGTGATGGGCGGCGTCAGGATCAGCCCATCGGGTTGGTGCCGCGAAAGAATGCTCTCGACGCGCTCGACGAAATCGGGCGCCGTCGACACCAGCGGCTGCACCATCATGCTGTATTGCCGTGCCTCGCAGGCCTCCAGCACGCCGGCCTGGACTTCCATGATGTAGCTCGGCGACAAGTTGTCGTAGAGCAGGCCGATCATGAATGAGCGATTCGTCGCCAGGCTGCGTGCCGAGGTGAGCGGCCGGTAGTTGAGTTCGGCGACGGCGGCGAGCACGCGGTCGCGTACCGAATCGCGCACATTCGGCTCGTTGTTCAGCACGCGCGATACGGTCTTCTTCGACGTGTCCGAGGCACGGGCGACGTCGTTGATGGTCACACGCGACATGAAAGCCTTTGCGTCTTCAATGAACTGCTCCCTGCGTGATGGCAGCCGGAACGCTTTGAGCGGGAACGTTCCATCCACTCACTTCGACCACCGGTACGACAGTTTCCTGCGATGCATAGCGCGCGGTCAGCACGATCGACTCGCCGGGCCAGAGCGTGACGTCATTGTCATTCCAGCGTATCGGCAGCGCAAGATCGCCATGCGCGCCACGCCGGATCGACACGTGCTGGAACAGCGCCACGGCCTTGGACGATGCAGGCACCGACAGGGTGATCGTGGTGACCTCGTCCTTGCCGTCGCGCGTGGTGGTGGCGTGGATCTCGCTGGTCGCGGCCGGCAAGGACTGCAGTGCGGTCAGATCCCCATACTGCGTCAGCGGGGTGAGATACCAGTTCGATTTCGCCCAGTCGAGTACGTCCGCCCGGGTGGACAGCCAGTAGACATTGCGGCTCACCGGCTTGCCGTCGGCAGCGGCAAGTTCGAGCTCGATGAAGTAGGTGGGAGAGAGGTTGGCGATCGCGGGCAGTGTCGCCAGCTGGTGCGTGTGATTCCCCGCCAGGTCGATGTCTTGCAGGTGCTTCTCGAAGCGCACGCTGCCATCCAGGTTGCGTAAGCGGATGTTCGCCTGCAGTCCGTGGACATCATCCAGCGTCTGATTCACCAGCACGATGGCCTTGGAGTCGTACGAATACTGGATATGCACCAGCTCGTTGGCCTTCTTGGCGCCGAAATACGCGCCGGCGGGATTCATGTAGTAGTCGTACAGATGCCAGTGCAGTGAAGGCCACGCGTTGTTGAGCATCCAGTAGATGACGCCGGTCGATGGATTGGCGGCATCCATGTGCGCGTTGAACGCTTCGAACTGGGCACGCACGTTGTCGTAGTTGTCGAGCTGGGCCTTGGCAACATAGTCGGCAAGACTCGTGGGCGCGCCGTACCGCTTGGCCAGCGCGTTGTCGAACGGCGTGAGCACGGCGAACGTCGACCAGTCCGCGGAGGCGTGGTATTGCCTCTGCTCCGGATATTTCCACAGCGCCTCCTGCTCCTGCGGCGACAGCATGCGCTGCACGTCTTCCAGTCGCGGGATATCGGCACCCGCGCTGACTTCCGAATCGAAGCCGAACGCGCCGCCCAATTTGTCGGCGTACCAATACGACGGCGGTATCCAGTCGTACGGGCCGGCCATCTTCAGGCCGGACGGACCAGCATCGGCGGTGCCCTGCGGGACGGCCGCCGAGATGATGGGCAAGGACCAATCCGCCGCGCGCAGCGTGTCGACATACATCTTGGCGATCGGCGGCGGGGGCGCATTGTCGCTGCCGATCAGGAAGCCGATCACCGAGGGATGGTTGCGCAGCAGGCGTGCCTCGCTGGCCATGGAGTCTTCCGCCACTTTCATATCAGCGGCCGTCCAGGGCGAGCCGCCGGTCTTGGCGGCCGATTCCCATTTGTCGCAGCACTCCCAGCCAGCGAGTATCAAGATGCCGTGCTGGTCGGCGAGATCGTAGAAACGCTGGTTCTCCAGCTTGCCTTCGCTGCGGATGGTGTTGAGGCCAAGATTGAGCACATAGTTGAACTCGGCCTCCATGCGCGCGGGGTCGTCGCGCAGAAACATGTCCGGGGCCCAGCCGCCGCCGCGGATCAGCAGGGGTTTGCCATTGATGAAGAACTGGCGATAACCCTGCTTGGTCAGGTTGGAACTGACGCTGCGTATGCCGAAACTTGCCGTGGCGCGGTCGGAGGTTGCGCCATCGACGGCGGCGCTCATCTCCAGTTGGTAAAGCGGATGGTCGCCCATGCCGACGGGCCACCAGATCTTCGGGTGATCCAGTGCGAGTCCCGGCGTGGTGCTGGACGAGAGTGATACGTCCTGCGTTTGTCCCGGCGCGAGATGCACGGTCTGCTGGATGGGAATGCCAGCCACGGTGCCGGTAATCGTCGCGTCATGCGCCGCCGTATCGAGGTTCTTCGCGCTGACTTTCACGGCCAGCGTGGCGTGCGCCAGATCGGGCGAAAGCGTCGATTGCACGTGCGGAGAGCTCAACGCGACGGGTCCGGTCTGCGCGATATCCACGCCGCGCCAGGGCCCCATGTTGTTGTCCGGCGGGGTGGGGTTCCAGTCCACCCAGCCGATCGACAGGCTCGTTCTCGGATCGGCCGGGTGCACGCGCATGGCGAGCACGTTGGCGCCGGCGTGGACCCAGCGCGTCACGTCGAAGTCGTGCACGGGATAGGCACCGGCGAGCTCGGCGTGGTCGACCACCTGATGCCCGTTCACCCACAGGTCGGCGCTCGCGATGATGCCGTTGGTATGCAGCATCGTGTGCTTTTGACCCAGGTCCTTGGACAGCGTGAACTGCGTGCGATACCACCACGGCGTCACGAACAGGTTGCCACTGGAATCGGGCACCTGCACCGCGCGCATGTTGTCGCTGTAGAAGACATCGTTCTTGAACGTGTGGTTCTCGAGCAAGCCGGCCATGACGGTCGCGCGGCCGCTCACCGGGTACCACTCCTTGGTGGAGTAACCCGCCAAGGAGATCTCGGCGCCCGCTTGCTGCGCCTTCGCGCTGTCCTGGATTTGCCAGTGAGCGATTGAAGTGACGGACCCCGCATCGGCGGCGACCGTGGTGGGGACGTAGGTCGCCTGGGCGTGTACCACCGAGGCGGCCGATGCCGCCATCGCGACCATCATCCACAGCGTGTGCCTGGCTGGAGTTTGCATGACGTCAGGGTTTCCCAAGATAGGTTTCGCGTATTTCCACCGGCGCAAATGGCCAGGATTGATTGAGTCGCGCCCAGATCGCAAACACCACCAGGCCGGCGACGATCCACACGCCGGAGAGGATCAGCGAAAGAGTGGAGGCAGAGAGGTACACATAGATCCACCCGAACTGCGCGATGATGCAGGGCACGGGATAGAGCCATTGCTTGTACGGGCGTTCGAGATTTGGCTGGCGCTTGCGCAGCACGATCAGCGCGGCGATCTGCGCGAAGGACTGCACAATGATGATCGCAGTCAGCAGCATATTGATGACCTCGGTGAGGTCGAAGAACGTGCCGATCGCCGTGACCACGCCCATCGTCAGGAGCGCGACGTGCGGGAAGCCGTGTTTTGCATGCAGTCGTGCGAACACGGACAGGAACACCTTGTCCCGCGCCGMCTCGAACGGCACGCGTGAGCCGCCGAGCAGGCCGGTGAATACCGAGGCAAACGCAGTCACGATGATCAGTACGGTCATCACGGCGGCGGCCAGATGGCCCCAGCTGCGTTCCACCACCAGCGAGGCCACCGACTTGGACTGCGCGATCTCCTGCCACGGCGCCACGCCAAGCACGCTGATATTGAGCAGCAGGTAGACCACCATCATCGCGATCACCGAGATGATGATGGAGCGGGGCATGGTGCGGCCCGGATCGCGCAACTCATCGCCGATATAGGCGGTGGTGTTGTAGCCCAGATAATCGTAGATGCCGATGATCAGTCCCGCGCCCAGGCCCACGAAGAAGTGGCCGCCGAACGCATCGGCAGGGAAGTCGAACGCGTAACTCGCATGGAAGTGCGAGAAGCCCGCCGCGGTCACGCCGACCACCGACACCAGCATGATCACCCACAGCGCGATGGTGATCGCACGCACCGACTCGATGCGGCGATAGAGCATCCACGTGACCAGCGCGGTGGCTGCCACGCCGATCAGATGCACCGGCCACCAGCCCAGGTTTGGAAAGAAGAAGCCCAGATATTCCGCCATGCCGATGATGCCGGTGGACATCAACAAGGGAATGGCCAGCAGCATGGTCCAGATAAACAGGAACGGCATCAGTTTGCCGGTGCGGTACTGGAACGCCTCGCGCAGGTAGACATAGGTGCCGCCGGAACCGGGCATGGCGGCGCCGAGTTCGGCCCACACCAGCCCATCGGCCATCGCCAGGATGGCGCCGACGATCCAGCCAATGATGGCCTGCGGGCCGCCCATGGTGGCGACCATGATGGGAATGGTGATGAACGGCCCGATGCCGCACATCTGGGTCATGTTGATTGCCGTTCCCGAGAACACGCCGATGGAGCGATGGAAGGCGTTGTCGCGAACGGACTTGGGCGCGCTGGAATCCTGCATGCTTGCCTTGTGGAAACGGAGTGACGAACGGGGCGTCGGTGAAGCCACCCGGAAGAACGAACCTGTAGCTATGGCATGAAGCCCTGCAGCGATCCCACTCCCGCGAGGGCAGGAGTGGGATCGTCRTCATGCCGCTTCCCTTACCACTGGCCTCGCACGCCCAGCATGAAACTGCGCTCGGAGAACGTCGAGTGGCCGGGCTGGTCGGGCCACACCAGGTAGTACTTCTGATACTCGTTGGTGAGGTTGGTACCGTCCAGGAACACTTCGGCGTACTTGCTGAACTTGTACGAGATCGATGCATCCAGGTACTTCTGTGGCGCCTCGTACATTTCCAGGCCGGTGATGCCGCCCACGCTGTCCATCACCGCGCGCCGCGAACGGTAGTTGTAGGCAAGGCGCGCCTGGAAATGCTCGTCCTGATACCACAGGATGAAGTTGCCAGACTTGGTGGAGTTGTCCTGGAACGGGATCTTCTTGCCGGCCAGATCCGTTTCGCCCGAGTTGCTGGGCGCATACGTGGCATTGATTTCCATACCCGTCTTCGACAGGAAGCTCGGCAGGAAGGTGAAGCCCTGGCGGTAGTCGAACTCGGCGCCGTGGATGGAGTTGCCCGTACCCTGCACTGGCTGGGTGATCACGATGCAGTGATCGCGCACCACGCCGTCTTCGTCGGGCAGCGTACAGTTGGTCACGCTGCCGTTCTTGATGAAGCTGTCCACGTTGATGCGGAACAGCGCCAGGCTGAGCATGCTGGTTTCGTTGATGTAGTACTCGGCCGAGGCACCAAAGTTGGTCGAACGCCATGGGTTGAGGTTCGGGTTGCCCGTGGACGTGCCGTTGGCTACGCGGAAGATTGGTCCTTGCGGCGTTTCTGCCAGCGAGTAGTTGAGCTGAAGGCCACCGCCCCAGGTGCTCAGGTCCAGCGGCATCATGTTCTTGGAGTAGGCCAGTCGAACCTTGAAGCTGTCGGTCACGTCCAGCGCGAAGTTGGCCGAGGGCAGCACGTCCTGGTAGCTGCGCTTGGTCGTCGCCGTTCCCACATCTTCCGGTTCGTCGCCGTAGGCGCCCGGGTCGCCGCTGAGGTGCTGGGTCACATCGAGGTTGGTGTGGATCAGGCGCACGCCGATGTTGCCGCTGTATGGCATGTCCCAGATCGTGCCGTTGAAATCGCCCTGCAGGTAGCCCGACAGCTCCTTCAGGCGCACGGCCCAGGTGGTGCCGGGCTCAGCCACCTGCTGGGTGCCCGGATAGAGCGAGTTCCAGTAGGCAATGGGGTTGACCATCGCATTGGGGTCGATCGCCCAGAAGTTGATGCCCGAGCCGAGCAGGTTGTTGTACTGCTTGAAGTTGTTGGCCAGCGGCGCGGCGGTGTTGGGCATCGAGATGGCCGACAGCGGTCCGGCGCGGAAATAACCCTGGTCATTGCCGGCGGTACACGAGCCGCTGTTCAACACCACGTCGGCGCCGACGTAACGCACCAGGCATCCCGCGGGATCGCTGGCGCCCATGCCGGCGTAGACCGGCGCCTCCAGCGTCCAGCCTTCGTTGTCGGCGCTGCGGATGCTGTTGCGGATGCCGAATTCCAGTTTGAAGCCGTCCTGGAAATCGTACTTGCCGTCGAAGCGCAAGGCGTTGAGGGCGACCTTTCGGTTGTAGTCGCCCGACGATTCGAGGGTCTTCATCGTCCAGTCGGCAGGGTTGGCAAAGTTGGCGGCCAGCGACGGCGGCACATCGATCTTGATATAGCGGCCATTGAAGTTGGCGATGATCGGTATGGTGTTTTGCGGAATCCCGTTGGCGTTGAACACGCGGTTGCCGCCCAACTGCGCGGGATAGACCATGGTGCCCGGAGGCACCGAGTCGGGATCCACGCCGTCCATCAACACGTTGGGCCAGAGCGCGCCGTCGGAGTCGGAGATATTGACGTCCGATTCCTGGAACGACTGCGAGGCCGTGTCGCGGATACCGCGCACGCTCGCCGTAAACGGGCCGCCGTTGTCGTAATCCAGCTGCAGGTTCAGGTTTCTTGCAACGGAACTCTTCTGGATGATCTGCGAGTAAGACTCCACGTCACCGGGCCACTTTTCGTACTGCTGGGTGGTGTAGTACTGCGAACCTTCCCAGCCCGGTTCCGGCGTGCCGTACGAGCCCAGCGCGGGTGCTCCGGTATTGCGCGACTGCAGCGGAACGTACGTGGCGCCCTGCCAGTTGGTGGAGTTGAACTGGATGCCGACGTTGCGGTCGTACTCGCGCTGCGACGAATAGAAGTAGTCGGCGGTGCCGGTGAAGCCGCTGCCGAAGTCAAACTGGAACGACGCGTTGCCCGACTTGCGCTTGCGCTGGGTGATGATGTCGTTGAGGCCGATGTCCTGGCTGCCCATGAATACGCCGTTGGACTTCCCGTCGCCGTTGACGTCCACGCTGCCGTCGGCGTTCTGCACGATCTTGGACGGAATCGGTGCCCCGTTCCACGGCGTCAGGAAGCCGTTGTAGCCGCCGGCACTGGCGGCGTTCTCGCCGTTGAGCACCACGCCGTACTGGTCCAGGCCTTCGGTGGCATTCATGCGGCGCGTGTTGGAGAAGTCGCCGGAGATCAGCAGGCCCCAGTGACCGTCGTCGTTGTACGAAATGAGGCCGTTGGCTTCAGGCCCCGTGTGTTGGGTGGTGCTGCCGCGTTCGCCATTGGCCGAATAGCTGTAAGTAAAGCCGCTGGGGAGATCCCACGGCCGGTACGTATGCAGATCGATGGCGCCGCTGATGCCGCCGTCGGTGGTGCTGGCCGTCGGGGATTTGATCACGTCCACGCCGTGGAACAAGGTCGACGGCAGCATGGTGAAGTCAGGCTGCTGCGAGTCGATCTGGTCGGCTGTAATGAATACTTCGCCGTTCAACATGGTGCCGACCTGCGGCAGGCCGCGCACGTCCACTGAGGTACCCACGCCCGCATCGCGGTTGATCTGCACGCCGGTGACGCGCTGCAGCGAGTCGGTGATGGTGGTGTCGGGCAGGGCGCCGATGTTCTCCGCGGTGATGCTGTCCTGAATGTTCGCGGCATCGCGTTTCAGGTCGATCGCGCGCATCTGCGAGGCACGTACGCCTGACACATTCACGGCCGACAGGTTGACCGCGTTCTTCTGCGCGTCAGTGCCGTCGGCTTTCCTGGCGTCGGTTTTCTTGGCGTCAGGCGACGGCGGCGGCGTCTGCGTGGTCGTGGTCTGCGCAGCCTGGCCGTCCTGCTGGAGATCGACGAAGGTCGAGGCTGCAGCTGACGTCGACACGACGGCGAACAGCGACACGGTGATGGCAAATGACAATGGATGTTTGCGAAGTACGGTGGACATGGGCGTTGACCTCGTTGGTGTTGCCTGTCGAACCTCGGTTGCTCCGTGGTATTTCAAAATGCGCGTAGCCCGGCGGTGCCTGCGGGTACGCACGCCGTCGTGATGCCATCTTTCGTTGTCCCCGACTTTGGCTCCCCAGCCAAAGCCAATGCTCAGTGCTACTGCACGGGGCGCATGCCCCGCTTACTGCTCACTTCGAAAACGCGATACGCGCCAGCGCCCACTGTCCATCGCGTGGATCGCCGGTGGCGAAAACGCATACGTTGCGAACRCCGGCCCCCGCCGGCGTGGCAAGTGGTGCTTCAAGTCGAATTTGCCCCGTTGGCTGCGCCGCGCTCTGCAGCGGCAGGCGAGCCAACAGCGGACCCGTGCACGTGTCGGCATGGATCTCGATTTCACCCGCGGCGCTGATCTTCTGGCGCATCACCGCGTCTTTGGCCTCATCGCCGAAACGCCAGCTGATGCGCTCGACGATGAGCGAGACCTGCTTGGCGCCAGCCAGCGGCGCTTGTGGCCATAGCCAGCACGCGTTGCCGATATCGACGGAATAGACCGGCCTTGTTCCCTGCGTCGGCTTGCTGCCGTCGAGGCGCGAGGCGGGCTGCCTGGAACAGGTCGCGAGCGCGCTGCCATCGCGGCTCAGCAGGGTGGATGCATCGAGCGCCTGTGTGCGCGGCGTGGCAAGTTCGAAGCCGTCCGCTGCAAAGGTCGCGGCGCGCAGGTTCGTGTTTGCCGGCAACGTGAGTGGTTGCGCATAGGCTGCGGATTGAGCGGTCGGGTCGGAGCCGTCCGTCGTGTAACGGATGGTGCCGAACTGCACCTGATTGGACAGCTCGACACGGAATGCGCCGTTGGCCGCGGCGGTCACCTGGAAAGCAGGTGCAAATGCGCTGTCGGCATACGCAATGCCGAGCGCGCGATAACGCGCCAGTTCTGCCGGCAGGCGCTGCAGAAAGCTGTTCCAGTCGTGCGTGCTTGCGGGCGACCAGCCCAGTTCCGCCAACGCGGCGATGCGCGGGAAGATGGCATGTTGGTCGTGGGCGAAGGTGGGCATCTGCTCAGCCCACAGGCTCACCTGCACACCGATGATGCGCTTCGCCTCAGTCGCGCTCGCGCCCTTAGGAATCACGATCGTGTCATAGGCCTGCCGCAACGTTGCTGCGGGAGGCGGACCCGGCCATTCATCAGGCAGATCGGATTGAACATGGTYGAGGTACAGCGATTCCTGCGGCGTCATGATCACGTTGTGACCTTGCCGGATGGCCGTAAGCGCCACGCGTTCGTTGTGATCGCCATGCCATGACATCACCACTTCCGAGGCCGGCAGCTTCTCGCCGGTGGCCAGCTGGTCATCCCAGCCCACCGGCGTGCGCCCGTGCTCGACCAGATGCGCGGCGACCTGCTGGATAAACCAGCCCTGCAGCTGGTCCATGTTCGCCAGGCCCAGCTTGTGCATCTGCGCGCGCACTTCGGGCGATGCGTTCCACTGCTGCTTGTCCGCTTCGTCGCCACCGATGGAGATGTAGCGCGAAGGGAACAGCTGCATGACCTCGTCGAGCACGTCATCGACAAACTGCAGGGTCTTTGCATCGGGCTTGAGCAGCCACGGGCTGACGCCCCAGTCGGTCCACACTTCAGGTCGCTTGCCGGTGACGCCCAGCCACGGATAGGTCGCGACGGCTGCCTGCGAATGGCCGGGAAGATCGATTTCAGGCACCACATCGACAAAGCGCTCGGCGGCGTAGCGCACGATCTCGCGCGCCTGTTCTTGCGTGTAGTAGCCGCAATAAGGCTTTTCGGGGGAGCCGGTCAGTTCGCTGTCCAGGCCCACCGCCTTGCGGCAGGCGCCGATCTTGGTGAGCTCGGGATACTTGGTGATTTCCAGGCGCCAGCCCTGGTCTTCGGTGAGGTGCCACAGCAACACGTTCAACTTATGCAGCGACATCCAGTCGATCAGCTGCTTGATCTCGGCCACGCTCTGGTAGTGCCGCCCCGAGTCGAGCAGCAGTGCGCGCCAGGCGAAGCGCGGGTGATCGTCGATCACGCCGCTGGCCACTTTGACCGGGGCGCCACGCGCCCATCCCGATGGCGTCAGCAATTGGCCCAGGGTGACACTGCCGTAAAATGCGCCGCGCGCCGTTCGTGACGTGACCACGATGCCGCCGTCGTCCACGGTGATGCGGTAACCGGATTCGTCGGCAACATCGGCATGCGGATTCACATCGAATGCGATGGCGGGATGCGGTGCGTCCGACGTCGCCATGCGCAGGTGCAATCCGTTGGTTGCGGCCACCTGTTGCAGGAAGCGATCGGCGATGGACTGCACTTGTTGCCGTTCTTCACCGCGCACCAGCACCACGGCACCATCGGCGATGTCCACCGCGCCCGAGCCTGCAGGGCTGGCCTTCGCCGGCTGCGGCAACAATGACCAGCTGGGAACCACAGGCGCGGCGATGGCCGCGCTCGTTGCCGCCATCCATGCGATGGCCAGGCAGCAGAGGATGTTCGCTGTCGCAACGCGGCTCATGCGCCACCACCTGTCGCAGCCTGCCGTGGAGCTGCGGCGTCCGACATGCCACGCCTGAGGTACCACTGGGCCGCGCCATGCACGCCATGGTGGCCGTGCTCGGTGACCCACACCGGTACTTGCGACAGCAGCGCACGCGCACTGCGGCCGTGCAGGAATCGTTGCTCGAACGCGCTGCGCTTGAGCAGCTCGAAGATGGACGACAGGAAGCCGCCGGCCAGATACACGCCGCCGCTGGCCATGAAGGCCATCGCCAGATTGCCGGCAAAACTGCCCAGCGAGGCACAGAAAATCTCCACCGCCTCCACCGCTTGTGCGTCGCTGTGCGCAAGCGCCGCGGTGGTGATGGCCTCGGGTGCAGCCAGCGTCGGCGCCACGCCGTCCAAGGTGCACAAGGCGACGTAGAGCGACAGCAGGCCCGGGCCAGACACGATGTGTTCAAACGGCACATAGCCGCCTTCTGGCGCCAGCGTCGCGAGCACCTCGCGCTCGCGCACCGCGTTCGGCGCGAAATCCATCTGGCCGGCTTCCGTCGCCAGCACCAGGCCGCCGGCCGGGCCGGGAACATGCACCGCCGCGCCAAGGCCGGTGCCCGGTCCGATCACCAAGGTCGTTCCGCTGGCGTGCGCGTCGGGCCCGCACAGATGGCGGCCGCCTTCGGCGAGCGAACCATCGAGCGCATAGGCCAGGGCTTCGAAGTCGTTGAGTACGGCCACCTCGTCCAGGCCCAGCGCCTGATGCAGCTGGGCCAGGTGGATGGGCCAGGGCAGGTTGTCGTTGACCACCTCGTTGCCCATGATCTGGCCCGCGCAAGCGAGCACGCAGTGCTTGACCGGGGCATGCACCTCGGCGTCGACAAAGGCTTGCAGCAGGTCTGACAGCACGGGGAAGTCGGCGCAGGCATACACGCGGTAAGCGAGCGTCTCCACCCCGCGAATGCCGCCCGGACCGGCGCGCATCAGCGCAACACGCGCATGCGTGCCGCCGATATCGGCCGCCAGAAACGGCACCGCCGGTGTCCCCGCCAGTCGATCCGTATGCTCGTTTGCCACGTCCAGCCGCCCCTCGCAGTGGAACTGTTATCAGCCTGTAACGTAATTGACACCGGTGTCAAGCGGTGGCGCAGCATGGTGGGAAAAATGCCTGGAGGCATGCTGGAGGGGTGGGAAACGGCGTTGCTGGCGCGGCACGCAGGGAGTTGGCGGGACGCGGCGGAGGGTTGATGCGCTCAGCCGGACTAGCTGAAAAACGCTAGCTTTCGCTGCGATTGAGCCGTTCCAGAATGCGCCGCAAATGGGCCAGGTCAGTCTTGGAAAGTTGCTGGAATCCCGCGGGAGCATCATCCTGCACGGTGCGGTTGACCAGTTCCACAACCTGTTTTCCGGCGCGCGTGATCGACACCAGTTTTGCCCGGCGATTCTCGGGGTGAGGGTGGCGTTCGACGAGGCCGCGATCTTCCAGATCGTTCACCGCCACGGTTGCGGCCGGCGCATCCATGCCGGTGTCATCCGCGATCTGGCGCAAGGTCATCGGAGCATCCACCAGCCGCCACAGGATGCGGATGCGGCTGAAAGGGAGTCCGCTGATCTCGCTCACCTTGCGGCGCCACTCGCCACGCACGCCGCGCGTTTCCCACACCATGCCAACCATCAGCTGCCAGACGGCGTCGGCTTCGGTAGGGCTGTTGGTGGGTCGGATCATGCAGCGGCTCCGGCAGGGGCTTCTTCCAGCAAGTGGGCCGCGTGGCGCGTCGTGTCGTGCGCCCAGCGCGTGTTCGACAGCCAGGCCAGAAGCAGCACGGTGAAACCCGCACCCGTGATCAGCCACCAGAAGGGATGCGTGGCCTCGGCGAAGCCCTGGTGCACATGCATGCCCAGAATCGTACCGGCGAGTGCCACGCCCAGCGATGCGCCCACCTGCCGGCTGGTGGAGGCCACCGCCGCAGCGAGACCGGCCTGCGCCTTGGGCATGCCGGACACGGCCGTGTTGGTGATGGGCGCATTGACCATGCCGAAGCCGATGCCAAAGATCACATAGGTCAACAACAACACCGCTATCGGCGTGGTGGCGGTGAGCTGCGTCATCATCAGCGCACTGATCACGGTGGCCGCGCCGGAAACGAGCAGTGAGGGACGCGTGCCATACGTGCCCACCAGCCGGCCGGACAGCGGAGAGCACAGTACTGTCGCCAGCGCGAGCGGCAGGGTGCACAAGCCGGTATGGAAGGCCGATAGTCCACGCACTTCCTGCAGGTAGAGCGCATTGAGAAACAGGAAGCCGGAGAACGCGGAAAAACTGCATACGGCGATCAAGGTGGCGCTGCTGAAAGGCGCACTGCGAAAGAAGCGCACGTCGATCAGCGGTTCGTGGCGTCGCGGTTCGTAGACCAACAAGGCGATCAGCGACAACGCGGCCGCGGCGAACAGGCCAACGATGGTGGTTGAGCCCCAACCCTCATGCGGGCCTTCGATCACGGCATAAGTCACCGTGGCCAGGATGGTGAACACCAGCAGCTGTCCCACCGGATCGACGCGACGCGGACGAGGCGCCCTGGATTCCGGGATATAGCGCGACGCCAGCACCATCGCCGCGGCGCCCACCGGCAGGTTCACCCAGAAGATCGAGCGCCAGCCAATGGTTTCCGTAAGCGCGCCACCGATCACCGGACCCAGTGCCATCGAGATGCCGGCAACCGCACCCCAGATGCCGATGGCGCGTGCGCGCGCCTTGGGTTCGTGGAAGGTATTGGCGATGATCGACATGGCGACCGGATTGAGCATCGTCGCGCCCAGGGCCTGCACGATGCGAAACGCGACCAGGCCGTGGATATCCGGCGCAACACTGCACAGCAGCGAGCCGAGCACGAACAGCGCCATGCCCGACTGGAATACGCGACGACGACCGAAGCGATCGGCCATCGAGCCCGCCAGCATCAGCAGACTGGCCACCACCATGGTGTAGGCATCGATCACCCATTGCAGACCCGAGACCGACGCGCCCAGGTCGCGCCGGATCGCGGGCAGGGCGACGTTCACGATGGTGGCGTCCATCGCCACCATCAGCAGGCTGAGGCAACAGATGGCGAGGATCAGGTTGGGGTGGGTCTGCGCACGCCGTGCGTCGTTGATGGTTGTATTCATGCAACTATTGTGAGTTAACAATGGTTGACGGTCAATCCAGGGTTTTTGCCGGTGCTTGCGTTTGCTTCATCAGGTGATCAAGATATTCATCAATAGATGAATTAGGTGCCTTATGGCCAAGCCGAAGGCCTCAGCGCGCGGTGCGGGACGCCCCAGGGTGGACAACCCGGAATTGCGCGAACACCTGCTGGATGTCGCGTTGAAAAGCTTTGCCGCCGCCGGCGTGACGGCGACGTCCGTGCGTTCCATCGCCGCCGATGCCGGCGTCAACGCGGCCTTGCTCAGCTACTACTTCGGCAGCAAGGCCGAGGTGGTCGAGGCCGTATTCGATGAGCGCATCGCCCCGGTGTTGTCGCAGTTTTTCCTGCATCTGTTTGGGGTAGAGGGCGATATCCAGCAATTCGCGGCCGCCTTCGTGACCGGCATCGGCGAACTGGTCGAGGCCCATCCCTGGTATCCCGCGCTCTGGGTGCGGGAAGTCCTCTGCGAGGGCGGTGCGCTGCGCGAGTTGGCGGTGGCCCGATTGTCGGCGGCAGCACCACTGGTCACCACGCGTTTTGTCGACGCGCAGCGCGATGGCGAGCTCAATCCCGCGCTCGATCCCACCGAGATGGTGATGACGCTGCTGGGCCTGACCCTGGTTCCGGCAGCAGGCGCGCCATTGTGGCAGGCGACCTCCGGCGCGCCTGCGGCTTCCACGGCGCGGCGCACCCAGCATGTGCTGTCGTTGCTGCAGCGAGGGTTGTCCTGAGGCGGATCGTGCATTCGTTATAGGATCGGATGCTTCAGCTGATACGGCACCGTCACAGAGAACGCCATGAGCGAGATCGAAGATCGTCTGGCCAGCTTGGGCCTGAGCCTGCCGCCGCCGTTTGAAGTGCCGAGCGGCCTGAGCCTGCCGTTCCAGTTCGTGCAGGTGCACGGCACGCGCGTGCTGATTTCCGGCCACGGTCCGCAAGGCGCGGATGGTCAGATGACGGGCCCATTCGG
The DNA here is from genome assembly GCF_056399745.1 of Dyella sp. 01N36. Classification (NCBI taxonomy): domain Bacteria; kingdom Pseudomonadati; phylum Pseudomonadota; class Gammaproteobacteria; order Lysobacterales; family Rhodanobacteraceae; genus Dyella; species Dyella sp. 01N36. The sequence continues at coordinate 16,892 of NZ_JBFTRY010000018.1, read as the reverse complement.
CAAGCTGGGCAGCGAGCTTTCGGTGAGTGAGGGCTATCAGGCGGCGCGACTGGTGGCGCTCTCCATCCTGGCCAGTCTCAAACGCAGCATCGGCGATCTGGACCGCGTCCAGCAGTGGCATCGGGTGCTTGGCATGGTCAACTCCGCGCCCGGATTCATCCAGCAGCCGCAGGTCATCAATGGCTTCTCCGACCTGATCCTCGCCTTGTATGGAGCGGAGCGTGGCGCGCATACGCGCAGCGCCGTCGGCATGGCCGAGCTTCCGTTCAATATCCCGGTGGAAATCGAGGGTGAGCTATCGCTGCATCCTTGAGGCGCAAGAACCCGCGGGCGACATCACATCAATCGCATGTCGTCCATGCCTGAATTTAACGCGCCGTGCGTCAGGGTGGGGATCCTGCCCAGGGCGCCGACCGCCGTGGGCTCCTGAGGCTTTGGGAGTCGGCAAGTCACATGAGTGGTTCGCGTTCGGATGCGTTCGTATTTTTTGGTGCCACGGGCGACCTCGCTTACAAGATGATCTTTCCGGCGCTGCAGGCGCTGGTCCAGGCGGGCGAAATGGAGATGCCCATCATCGGCGTGGCGTATGGACACTACACGCTGGAGCAATTGCGCGACCGCGCAAAAGACAGCTTGCAGCAGCACGGCCACTTCGACGCAGCGGCGTTCGAAAAGCTTTCGGCCAGGCTGCAATACATCGACGGCGACTACCAGGACCCATCGACGTACGCCCGCCTGAAGCAGGCCTTGGGCGAGGCCATGCACCCGATTCATTACATGGCGATACCGCCAACCATGTTCGATACCGTAGTGCAGGGCCTGGCGAGCTCAGGCTGCGCCGAGAATGCGCGCATCGTCATCGAGAAGCCGTTCGGCCGCGACCTGGCTTCGGCCAGACGATTGAACCTGACGCTGCATGAGGTCTTTCCCGAAGCCAGCATCTTTCGGATCGATCACTACCTGGGCAAGGAGGCGGTGCAGAATCTGCTGTACTTCCGCTTTGCCAATGCCTTCCTGGAGCCGGTGTGGAATCGCACGTACATCGACAACGTGCAGATCACCATGGCGGAGAACTTCGGCATCCAGGGGCGCGGCAGTTTCTATGACGAAGCCGGTGCCTTGCGCGACGTCGTGCAGAACCATCTGCTGCAGGTGACCGCGCTGCTGGCGATGGAAGCGCCGGTGGGGCACGAGGCGGCTGCGATGCGCTCGGAGAAGCAGCGGCTCTTTCAGGCGATGCGGCCGCTCGATCCTGCCCAGGTGGTGCGCGGCCAGTTCCGCGGCTATCGCGACGAAAAGGGCGTGGCAGCCGACTCTCAGGTGGAAACCTACGCGGCGCTGCGCCTGCATATCGATACCTGGCGCTGGTCGGGCGTGCCGTTCTATATCCGCGCCGGCAAGTGCCTGCCGGTGACGGCGTGCGAAGTCATGGTCACCTTGAAGCAGCCGCCGCTGGCCGTGTTCGACGGCTCGCCCGTGCAGAACTCCAACTACTTCCGCTTTCGGCTCAGCCCCGACGTCGTCATCTCCACCGGTGCCCGCGTGAAGCGGGCCGGCGAAGCGATGCGCGGCGAACCGGTCGAGCTGGTCGCGCGCCATCGCTCAGTGCACGAGCAATCGGCCTACCAGCGCCTGCTGGGTGACGCAATGCGCGGCGACGGCTCGCAGTTCACCAGCGATGCCAGCGTGGAGGCGGCATGGGCCGTCGTCGATCCCGTGCTAGATCACACCGACCCGGTGCACGAATATGCGCCCGGCAGCTGGGGCCCGACCGCAGCCAATACGCTGACCGCCGACGACGGCGGTTGGCACGATCCCAAACCGGAGGAAACACGTCCGTGCTGACTGCTACATCACTGGTGTTCTTGCTTGACGTCGACAACACCTTGCTCGACAACGACGGCTTTGCCGCCGATCTCACCGCACGGCTCGATCGCGATTTTGGCGCGATGGAGCGCGAGCGCTATTGGTCCATCTACAACAAGCTGCGCGACGAGCTCGGCTTTGCCGATTATCTGGGCGCGCTGCAGCAATTCCGGCTGGGCCATGAGTACCACCCGGGCTTGGTGCCGCTCTCCAACTTCCTGCTCGACTATCCGTTCGCCGAGAAGGTGTTTCCCGGCGCGCTGGACGCACTCGCACACCTGGGCACCCTGGGCTCGACAGTGATCCTGTCCGATGGCGACATCGTCTTCCAGCCACGCAAGATCGCGCACTCCGGCCTGGGGGCGGCGGTGGAGGGCAGGGTGCTGGTGTATGTGCACAAGGAGCGCATGACTGAAGCCATCCAGCGCGCGTTTCCGGCCACGCACTACGTGATGGTCGACGACAAGCCGCAGTTGCTGGCGGCGATGAAGCGCATTTTTGGCGCGCATATCACCACCATCTTCGTGAACCAGGGGCATTACGCGCGCGAAGCGGAGCATCTGGTGATCGATCCCATGCCCGACAAGACCGTGATGCACATTGCCGATCTGGTCAGCCTGACCTCGTCCGATTTTCCCGTGGGCGAGCCCGCCGGCCAGGCCCGTCTTGAACAGGCGCCGCACGCCGCAGCACCGGACTGAATCATGAAAGCCACCGCACAACTGCACGCCCTCGGTCAGAGCCTCTGGCTGGACAACATCACCCGCGACATCCTCGACAACGGTACCTTGCGCCGCTACATCGACGAGTTGTCAGTCACCGGTCTTACCTCCAATCCCTCGATCTTCAATGCCGCGATCGGCGATGGCGATGCCTACGACGACGGCATACGCGAGAAGGCACGCAACGGTGCAGCTGGCGAAGGCCTGTTCGTCGAGTTGGCGCTGGAAGATCTTCGTCGCGCCGCGGATCTGTTCCAGCCCGTGTTCCAGTCCAGCCAGCATGTCGATGGCTGGGTCTCGATGGAGGTGTCGCCCTTGCTGGCCTTCGACACGCAGGCCAGCATCCAGGCGGCGCGTGACATCTTCAAGAAGGCCGATCGGCCCAATCTGTTCGTGAAGATACCGGGCACGCCGGAAGGCATCCCGGCGATCGAGGAAGCGATCTTTGCAGGCATACCGATCAACGTGACCTTGCTGTTCTCGCGCGATCAATACCTGGCTGCGGCCGAGGCTTATCTGCGCGGCATCGAGCGTCGCATCGATGCGGGGCTGGATCCTCATGTCGGCTCCGTTGCCTCGCTGTTCGTGAGCCGCTGGGATGTCGCAGTCAAGGACAAAGTCCCGCAGGATTTGCGTAACACGCTGGGTATTGCGGTCGGCAAGCAGACCTATCGCGCCTATCGCGAGTTGCTCGCCTCACCGCGTTGGCAGGCACTCTCCAAAGCGGGCGCCCGTCCGCAGCGTCTGTTGTGGGCGAGTACGGGAACCAAGGATCCCAGCGTGTCCGACACGCTCTACATCGAGGCACTGGCAGCACCGGATACGGTCGACACCATGCCCGAGAAAACCCTGTGGGCCTTCGCCACGCATGGCGCAGTGACGGGCGTGTTGCCCGAGGATGGCGGGGACGCGGACGTCATTCTCAAGCGTTTTGCCGATGTCGGTATCGATCTCGACGCGCTGGCAAAACAGCTGCAGCAGGAAGGCGCGGCGGCCTTCGTGACGTCGTGGAAGCAATTGCTCCAGCGCATCACCGACAAGAGCGCACAGTTGGCCAAGGCATAGTCCACGCGCTGTTTCAGCAGTCTGGTACGCACTCCCACAGGTGACCCGCATGACCGATGAGCTCGATCTGAAAGGCATCAACACGCTGCGCTTCCTGTCGGTTGACATGGTGCAGAAGGCCAATAGCGGGCATCCCGGACTGCCGCTCGATGCGGCGCCGATGGCTTATGTGTTGTGGACGCGCTGGCTCCGGCATAACCCGGCCAACCCGGAGTGGTTTGATCGCGACCGTTTTGTGCTGTCGGCGGGTCATGGCTCAGCCTTGCTCTATAGCCTGCTCTACGCCACCGGTTACGACGTATCGCTCGACGACATCAAGCAGTTCCGCCAATGGCACAGCAAGACGCCCGGACATCCCGAGCGGGGCGACACGCCCGGCGTGGAGACCACCACGGGGCCGTTGGGACAGGGCCTGGCCAATGCGGTGGGCATGGCGATGGCGGAGGCGCAGATGGCGGCGCGCTACAACCGTCCGCAGCATGCGGTGATCGATCACCACACCTATGCCATCGTGAGTGATGGCGATCTGATGGAAGGCGTGGCGTCCGAAGCGGCATCGCTGGCGGGGCATCTGCGGCTGGGCAAGCTGATCTGCCTGTATGACCAGAATGCGATGACGCTTTCCGCGGCCACCGACATGACCTTTACCGAAGACGTGCGACAGCGTTTCGATGCCTATGGATGGCACACCATCGCAGTGACCGACGGCAACGATCTGGTGGCGATCGATGCCGCACTGGAGACGGCGCGTGCCAAAGCCACGCGGCCCACCTTGATCCTGGTGCGCACCAGCCTCGGTTATGGTTCGCCAAAGCAGGATACGTTCGAGGCGCATGGCTCGCCGCTGGGCGAGGAAAGCGTGCGCAAGACGAAGGAGAAACTCGGCTGGCCGCTTGAGCCGGACTTTTACGTGCCGGACGATGCGCTGGCCCATTTCCGCAAGGCGTTGCCGCGCGGGGCGGAACTTGAATCGGCGTGGGATGATCGGATGCAGGCGTATGCCAAGGCGTTTCCCGATCTCCATGACGAACTGCAACGCAGCCTGCGCGGCGAACTGGCCGACGGCTGGGACGCGGATATCCCGGTGTTTCCCGCCGATGCCAAGGGCATGGCGACGCGCGACGCATCGAGCAAGGTGATGAATGCGTTTGCCGCCAAAGTGCCTGCTTTCACCGGCGGCTCAGCGGATCTGAATCCCTCCACCAAGACCGCCATGAAGGGCCTGGGCGACTTCAATCCGCCCGCGTCAAAGGGCGGGGATCTGCAGGGTTCCGATGTATCGGGCTGGAGTTTCCAAGGCCGCAATCTGCATTTCGGCGTGCGCGAACATGCGATGGGCGCCATCGTCAACGGACTGGCGGCGCATGGCGGCACGATTCCGTTTGGAGCCACCTTCCTGATCTTCTCCGATTACATGCGTCCGCCGATGCGTTTGGCGGCGCTGATGAAGCTGCACGTCATCCATGTGTTCACGCACGACAGTATTGCGCTTGGCGAAGACGGGCCGACCCATCAGCCGGTGGAGCAGCTCGCCGCGCTGCGCGCGATTCCCAACCTCACGCTGATACGCCCTGGCGACGCCAACGAAACCGCGGTTGCCTGGCGCGTGGCCCTGCAAACCAAGGGCCGTCCGGTGCTGTTGGTGCTGACCCGGCAAAACGTGCCCACGCTGGATCGCGAGCGCATGGCGTCCGCCGATGGGCTGCGTTGCGGCGCCTATGTGCTATTCGATACACCGGGTAAAAAGCCCGAGCTGATCCTGATCGCCAGCGGTTCGGAAGTCGGCCTGATCGTGGAGGCCGCCCAGCGCCTGGAAGAAGAGGGCGTGGCTGTGCGCTGCGTGTCGATGCCGAGCTGGGAGTTGTTCGAGGCGTTGCCGCAAGCCGAACGTGACGAGGTATTGCCGCCCTCGGTGACGGCGCGACTGGCCGTGGAGCTGGGCATATCCCAAGGTTGGGAGCGCTACGTGGGTTCGCGCGGCGACATGATGGGCATCGAGACTTTCGGCGCATCCGCACCAGCCGAAGTGCTGCTGAAAGAATACGGCTTCACCGTCGATGCGGTCTGCCAACGCGCCAAGGCCCTGCTCGCTCGATAGCGGCAGGGCCTGGCGGCCAGCGAGTTATTCCTTCTTGATCGGATGACCGCCAAACTCGTTGCGCATGGCCGACAGCAGTTTGTCGGTGTACGAATCCTTGTCGCGCGAGCGCAGTCGCTCGATCAGCGATTGGGTGATGACCGGCGCGGGCACGTTCAGCTCAATGGCTTCATCAACCGTCCAGCGGCCTTCGCCGGAATCGGCCACGTAGGGAGCGATGCCGGACATATCGGGATTCTTTTTCAGTGCGTCGGCGGTCAGATCGAGCAGCCATGAACGCACCACGCTGCCGTAGCGCCAGATCTCGGCAACCTGCTGCAGGTCGAGTTCGAATTCCGCCTTGTGCCGCAGGATGGAGAAGCCTTCGGCATACGCCTGCATCATGCCGTACTCGATGCCGTTGTGAACCATCTTGGTGAAGTGGCCCGAACCCACCGGCCCGACACGCGCCCAACCCTGATCCCTGGCAGGTGCCAGCGCTTCGAAAATCGGACGCAGACGCTCTACCGCTGCCTCATCGCCGCCGATCATCAGGCTGTAACCCTCGGCCAGCCCCCAGACGCCGCCACTCGTGCCGCAGTCGACATAGGCGATGGCATGTTCGGCGAAACGCTGTGCGCGACGCAGTGTGTCTTTGTAGTAGGAGTTGCCGCCGTCGATGATGGTGTCGCCCGCGGCGAGCAGCGGCAGCAGCGCGTCGAGGCTGGCATCCGTGATGTCGCCGGCGGGCACCATCAGCCACAGCGTGCGCGGAGCGGGCAGGGCGGCAACCAGCGCTGCAAGCGATTCGGCTGTTTGCGCGCCGCTGCTTTCCAGCCCTTTGCGCGCTGCCTCTTGCGGATCGAAGCCGACGATCTGATGTCCGCCCTTCATCAGCCGCTGAGCCATATTGGCTCCCATCCTGCCCAAACCGATCATGCCGAGTTTCATTGGTCTTCCTAAGCCCGATAGGGATACAAAGTGTTGCGACAAGCCTGCATTTTGCGCTCGTTGCAGGCAAGTCTGCGTGAGAGTAAGGCGAACTCACTGCTGAGGAGCGCCTGACGCGACCCATCGAAAGAAGTTGAGCCGCGTCGTCATCCTGCGGCAGCAGTTGCGAGGCAGCGGCACGGTGTCATACCTTCGCGCGCTGGTGGATGGACGCATGCTGCGTCCGAGTGCCCCTATGGAGACGGGAATGCGCTTGCGTATCGGCCTGGCTGTGTTTGCCCTGGTGTTCTCGCTGACGGCGACGGCCACCACGTCCCCCACGTCGGATACTCCGCTGGCCAAAGCCGCGCAGGCGGCGCTGGAGAGTGCATCGATCAAGAACGGCCCAGGTGTAGTGGCGGTGATTGCCAAGGGCGACGCCATCGTGTTTCGCGGTGCGACCGGGCTGGCCCAGATCGAACTGGGCGTGCCGCTCGATCCGGATCAGGTGTTCCGCATTGCGTCGGTCACCAAGATGTTCACCGCCGCCACGGTGATCAAGCTTGCCGAGATGGGCAAGCTGTCGCTGGACGATAAGCTCGCCACTTATCTTCCCGACTTCCCGGACGCCGGCAACATCACGCTGCGGGAATTGTTGAATCACACCGCAGGCGTTTCCGACAAGACCAAGGATCCGCAGCCCGGCTTCATGAAGCGCGATGTGGATACGGCCACGCTGGTGGACGAAATCCGCAAGCGCACGCCGACCTTTGCGCCGGGAGCGCAGCAGCAGTACTCGAACGGTGGTTACATCCTGCTGGGAGCGGTGATCGAGAAGGTGACGGGTGAACCCTGGTACGCGGCCATGACGCGCCTTTTGCTGGAGCCCTTGGGTCTGCAACACATCCGCTATGGCGACAATGCCGTGGTCATGCCAGGGCGCGTTGCCGGCTACACGACGGACAACCCGGCACACCAGGTCAAGAATGCTTCGTTTATCAGCATGAGCATCCCCGCAGCGGCAGGCGGCCTGGTTGCCACGGCGGACGATCTGGTGCGCTGGATGCGTGCGTTGACGCATGGGCGTGTGATCAGCGCTCAGGACTTCCAGATGATGATCACGGCGGCCATGCCCGGTGCTGCGCATCCCTACGGCATGGGCATGTATCTCTGGCGCGTGCGCGCAAGCGAGATGGTTGGGCATACCGGGCAGATCGACGGCTTCTGTTCCGCCGTCGCTTACCTGCCGAAGCAAGATGTGACAGTGATTGTGCTGGCTAATGATGACAATTTCGATGCCCGCACCATGAGCCGCCGGCTGGCCGCCATCGCGCTGGGCCGGCCCTATGTGACGCCGGCGGCGGCGAGGCCATCCGATGCCGCGCTGAGTGCCTTGGAAGGCGCGTATCGCATCGACGCCACCACCACGCAGACGCTGTCGGTCCAGGATCACCAGCTCTACGCCCAACGCACGGGTCGTCATGCGGTGCCGATGCAGGTCGCCGCGGATGGAAAGCTCTATTTCGTGCCGGACGAACTCAGTTACTTCGTGCCCGTGCGCGACGCCGCGGGCAAGGTCACGCGACTGGATTATTTCGATGGCGGCGATGCGCCTGCCGTGGCCATGCCGCGGATAGCCAATGCAGTCAACGCTGCCCATCCGTAGCCGAAGGGCAGCGTGACGAAAGTGTGATCGGACGTGTTTATTCGGGTCCGGCTTCATACTTTCGTCTAAGAGAAATGTGACGATTTGCATCCGCCAAAAACGCTTTTCAGGGCAACGGAAATTCGCAAGAAATCCGACCCCTCGGACCTGAGAACTGTGCTACCTTTTTGAGCAGGCGACAGGTTCATTGCCGTCGTCGCCACGGAGTTTTCGAGCCACGTCGACGCCCTGGATTGGGCGGTTGGTCCAGCCAGATTTCCGGGAGCGCTACGCGATGCCAATGACTCGCCGCGAGTTCATCAAGTTCACAGGCTTGGGGCTGGCAGCATCCAGTCTCGGCGTGTTGGGCTTTGGCGAATCGGGGGTGGCGCAAGCCGCCGCCGTTCGACCTTTCAAGCTTGCCCACGCCACTGAAACACGCAACACCTGCACGTATTGTTCAGTGGCCTGCGGCATCATCATCTACAGCATGGGTGATCGCGCCAAGAACGCGCTGTCCAACATCATCCACATCGAGGGTGATCCGGATCATCCGGTCAATCGCGGCACCTTGTGCCCGAAGGGTTCGGCGCTGCTCGACATTGTGCATGCGCCCACGCGACTGAAAGAGCCGCGTTACCGTGCACCCGGCGGCACCGAGTTCAAGACCGTGTCCTGGGATTTCGCGCTGGACCGCATCGCGCGTCTGATGAAGGACGATCGCGACAAGAACTTCATCGCGAAGAACGCCAAGGGCGACACCGTCAATCGCTGGACCAGCGTAGGCATGCTGGCAGCGTCGGCGTCGTCCAGCGAAACCTCCTACCTGACCTGGAAGGTGGTTCGCTCGCTCGGCATGGTGGTGTTCGACAACCAGGCGCGTGTCTGACACGGACCGACGGTGGCCAGTCTGGCCCCATCATTCGGTCGCGGTGCAATGACCAACACCTGGCAGGACATCAAGAACGCCAATGTCGTTATCGTCATGGGTGGCAACGCTGCCGAGGCGCATCCGTGCGGCTTCAAATGGGTGATCGAGGCGAAGATCGAGAACGGCGCCAAGCTCGTCGTGGTCGATCCGCGCTTCACGCGCACGGCCTCGGTGGCCGATTACTACGCGCCGATACGCCCGGGCACCGATATCGCCTTCCTCAATGGCGTGATTCGTTACCTGCTGGAGCACGACAAGATCCAGCATGAGTATGTGCGCTCGTATACCAATGCCAGCCTGATCGTGAAGGACGGTTTCGATTTCCAGGATGGCCTGTTCACCGGCTACAACGAGGAAACGCGTACCTACGACAAGTCGACCTGGGACTACGACCTGGACAAGGACGGCTTTGCCCGCGCCGACGACACCTGGCAAGACCCACGTTGCGTGATCAACCTGCTCAAGCATCACGTCTCCCGCTACACGCCGGAGATGGTCTCGCGTATTACCGGCACGCCGCAGGACAAGTACCTGCATATCTGCGAGTTGATCGCCAGCACCTCGGCGCCCGACAAGGCCATGACCAGCCTGTTTGCACTGGGTTGGACGCAGCACTCGGTGGGTGCGCAGAACATCCGCAACATGGCGATGATCCAGCTGCTGCTGGGCAATATCGGCGTGGCCGGTGGCGGCATGAATGCCTTGCGCGGACATTCGAACATCCAGGGCTTGACCGACGTCGGCCTGCTGTCCAATCAGATGCCGGGCTATATGAACCTGCCCACCGACAAGGAAACCGACTTCGACATCTACATGTCGACCCGTCAGTTCAAGCCTTTGCGCCCGGGACAGATCAGCTACTACCAGAACACCCGCAAGCTGTTCGTGAGCTTCATGAAGGCGTTCTACGGCGACGCCGCCACGCAGGAAAACAACTGGGCGTTCGATTGGCTGCCCAAGCTCGACATCCCGCTGTACGACATCATCAAGGCGTTCGAGATGATGAACAACGGCCAGATGACGGGTTACATCTGCCAGGGCTTCAATCCGCTGCAGGCCTTCCCGGATCGCGGCAAGATCCGCCGCGGCCTGAGCAAGCTGAAGTTCCTGGTGACGATGGATCCGCTGGATACGGAAACCTCGCGTTTCTGGCAGGATTTCGGCCCGCAGAACCCGGCCAATTCGGCCGAGATCCAGACCGAGGTATTCCAGCTGCCGGTCACCTGCTTCGCCGAAGAAAACGGCTCCCTGGTCAATTCGGCGCGCTGGCTGCAGTGGCACTGGAAAGCGGCGGAAGGTCCGGGCGATTCGATGTCCGATATCTGGATCATGAGCGGCATCTATCACCGGCTGCGCGAGCTGTATCGCAAGGAAGGCGGCGCCTTCCCCGATCCGCTGCTCAACCTCACCTGGAAATACACCGATCCGCTGAGTCCCGACCCGGAAGAGCTGGCGAAGGAAATGAATGGTCGCGCCCTGGCCGATCTCACCGATGCGACCACCGGTGCAGTGACCAAGGCCGGCACCTTGCTCGATGGCTTTGGGCAATTGCGCGATGACGGCAGTACGTCGTCCGGCTGCTGGATCTTCTCCGGCTCGTTCACCGAGAAGGGCAACCAGATGGCGCGGCGCGACGCCACCGATCCACGCGAGCAAGGCATCGCGCCGAACTGGGCGTGGGCGTGGCCGGCGAACCGGCGCATCTTGTACAACCGTGCCAGTGCCGATCCCGCAGGCAAACCATGGAACCCGGCCAAGCCGGTCATTTCGTGGAACGGCATACGCTGGGTGGGCATCGACGTGCCCGATTACACGCCCACCCTGGCTCCCTCGGCCGGCGCCAGTCCTTTCATCATGAATGACGAAGGCCTGGGTCGGCTGTTCGCCCGCAAGCTGATGGCGGAGGGGCCGTTCCCCGAGCACTACGAGCCGCTGGAATCGCCGGTGGAGAACCCGCTGCATCCGAAGGTGCAGAACAACCCGGCCGCCCGTGTGTTCGCCGATGACCGCGCTGCGTTTGGCAGTCCAAAGAACTTTCCCTATGTGGCTACCACGTATCGCCTCACCGAGCACTTCCACTTCTGGACCAAACACGCACTGATCAACGCGATCCTCCAGCCGGAGGAATTCATCGAGATCGGCGAGGTGCTGGCCAAGGAGAAGGGCATCGAGCAGGGCGGTTGGGTGAAGGTGTCGTCCAAGCGCGGCGAAGTGATTTGCAAGGCCTATGTCACCAAGCGCATCAAGCCGATGACCGTGGACGGCAAGCCGACCCATGTGATCGGCGTGCCCTTGCATTGGGGCTTTACCGGCCAGGCCAGGAAGGGCTACGGGGCCAACACGCTGACGCCGTCCGTGGGCGACGCCAATACGCAGACGCCGGAGTTCAAGGCGTTCCTGGTCAACATTGAAAAGACCACGGCGCCAGTCGCCGCCTGAGGAAGCCGTCATGTCCGATCTGCAATCGCAAGATTACATCCGGCGCTCCGCCTCCACGATGACGCCGCCGATGGCGCGCAGCACCGAGGAGCAGGTAGCCAAGCTCATCGATGTGACCCGCTGCATCGGCTGCAAGGCCTGCCAGTCGGCGTGCATGGAGTGGAACAACCTTCGCCAGGAAATCGGCCACTTCGAGGGGTCCTATCAGAACCCCAACGACTTGAGTCCCGATGTCTGGACGCTGATGAAGTTCGCCGAGTACGAAAACGAGCAGGGCAATCTGGAATGGCTGATCCGCAAGGACGGCTGCATGCACTGCGAAGATCCCGGCTGCCTCAAAGCGTGTCCGGCGCCCGGCGCGATCGTGCAGTACGCCAACGGCATCGTCGATTTCATCAGCGACAAGTGCATTGGCTGCGGCTACTGCGTGAAGGGCTGCCCGTTCGATATTCCGCGCATCAGCAAGAAGGACCACAAGTCGTACAAGTGCACGCTGTGTTCGGATCGCGTCGCCGTGGGCCTGGAGCCGGCGTGCGTCAAGGCATGTCCCACTGGCGCCATCATGTTCGGCACCAAGACCGACATGGCGCACTGGGCGGGCGAGCGCATCGTCGACCTGAAATCGCGCGGTTTCGAAAAGGCTGGCTTGTACGACCCGCCGGAAGTGGGCGGCACCCACGTGATGTACGTGCTGCATCACGCCGACAAGCCCTCGCTGTATTCGGGCCTGCCCGACAACCCGCGCATCAGCGCTGCGGTGGAAGCATGGAAGGGCATTGCCAAGCCGCTGGCGATGGTGGGCATCGCGCTGGCTGCGGTGGTGGGCTTCTTCCATTACATCGTGAAGGGTCCCAACGAAGTGACTGAAGAGGACGAAGTGCAGGGCGAGCGCGTGCTGGAGGATGCCGCGGAGAAGACGCCATGAACCGGCCCAGGACCGTCATTGTTCGCTACACCACGTCCCAGCGGGTCAACCACTGGATCAATGCCATCTGCTTTACCTTGATGGTGCTGTCGGGCCTGTCGATGTTTCACCCGATCATGTTCTGGCTGTCCAATCTGTTTGGCGGCGGCCAGTGGACGCGCGCGATCCATCCATGGATAGGCTGCGTGCTGATGGCAAGCTATATCGGGATGATCGCGCAGTTCTGGCGCGCGAACCTCTGGCGCCAGGAAGATACGGCGTGGATGAAGTCGGTGCCTGCGGTGATCGAGGACGATGAGGAACACATACCCGCGGTTGGCCACAACAATGCCGGCCAGAAACTGGTGTTCTGGTCGATGACCCTGCTGATCCCCACCTTGTTCATTACCGGCTTGACGATCTGGGAAGTGTATTTCGGCGAAGCCACCTCCATTCCGGTGCAGCGCGCCGCCGTGCTGATCCACAGCACCGCAGCCTTCCTTGCCATCATCATCTGGATCGTCCACGTGTATGCCGGCATCTGGGTGCGTCACTCGGTGCGTGCGATGACCCAAGGTTATGTGACGCCGGGCTGGGCCTGGCGCCATCACCGCAAATGGCTGTGGGAGCTGGCGTCCGGCCAGAACGGCAAGAACAGCATCAGGAAGCGTCCATGAAGCAGGCTGGCGCACCGCCCGAGGGCAAATGGACCGGCCCGCAGCACGCCGGCGTCCGTTCGCCCGATCCGATCGTGCTGGCCGATCCGGGCAAGCGCTTTGCAGCCACGGCAAAGCGCTTGGAGCAGCTGGCAGACGGGCATCCGATGGAGGCCTGGTTGCAGTTCATGTCGATGCTCTCGCGAGCGCAGCACGAAGTGGCAACCACGTTGACGCCTGCCGCGGAACTCAGTGAGGCGTGGGTAGCGCAGGCAGTGGAAGCGCGCCTGCCGCCGCTGGCCGCAGACGGCCATCGTCGTGACGCGTCATGGCGCGCGGGACTTGCGCTCTTGCTTCAACGCATCGATCGCGCCGGCCTGCCACCGGCCGCCGTGCATGCGATGGAGCAACTGCAGCGCAGCGATGCCGCCGCGCTGGACGAACTGGCCGACCACTTCCTGCGTGGCGAACTGGAGGCTGCCGAAGTGGGCGCGGTGGTGTTCGTTGCCGCGGCGCTGCAAGTGTATTTCACCTGTTCGGCAGCGCGTCTGCGGGCCGACGATCTGCGCCTGCTCGAAGAACGCTCGCTCTGCCCATGCTGCGGCTCGCCTTCGGTATCGGGCGTGATCACGGCGACCGGCGTGACGCCCGGCACGCGCTATCTGTCATGCTCGATGTGCTCCACCGCGTGGAACCACATGCGTGCGGTGTGCATCACCTGCGGCGGTACACGCAAGCTGTTCCTGCAAGGCATCGAAGATGACCCGGGCATCGTCAAGGCCGAAACCTGCGCCGAATGCCACACCTACGCCAAGGTCCTCTATCAGCTGAAGGACACCAAGGTCGATCCGTATGCGGACGATCTGGCCTCGCTCGGCCTGGACATCCTGGTCACCGAAGCGGGTTTTGCCCGCCACGCGCCCAACCCGCTGCTGCTGGTGGGCGATGGCGAAGCGGTGGCCGACTAGCCACCGCCATCGCGTGCTTCAGTGCAGACCCAGCCCTGACGCCAGCGCGCCACCCAGGATGCCGAAGCCGACCACGGCCGCTGCCAGCGCCAGCAGCAGGCGCAGATTGAAAGATCGGCCAACCATCACCAGCGAGGGCAGGCTGACCGGCGGCAAGGTCATCATCAAGGCCGCCGCAGGCCCGGCGCCGATGCCCAGGGCCAGCATGGCCTGCACGATCGGCACTTCACCCGCGGTGGGAATCACGAACAGCATGCCGGCCACGGCCAGCGCCGCGATCCAGAACCACTGGTTGCCGATCTCCGGTCCGATATGCGGGAACATCCAGGCGCGCGCCGCGCCCAGCAGCAACACGATCACCACGTATTCGGGAATCAGCCGCACCGTCATCCTCAGGAAGATGCGCGCCCAGCGCTTCAGCGTTTCGCCCCATGACACGGGTTCGGACTCCAGCGGCTGGGCCGGGATCGGCACGTCCGCGCCCGGTGTCGACATCCGGTTGGCCAGATAGCCCAGCCCGAACACCATCGGCACGCTGAGCAGCAGGCGCAGCCCGGTCCAGTACCAGCCGAGGACGAAGCCGGTGAAGATCAGCGTCGCCGGATTCAACATCGTGTTGCCCAGCCAGAAAGCGACCGCCGCACCGGGCGTCGCCCGATGTGCGCGCAGGCCCACCACCACCGGCGAGGCGCAGCAGGTGCACATCATTCCCGGCACCGCGAGGAGCCCGCCGGCCAGCACACTGCCGAAACCGTAGCGACCAAGCACGCGCTCCACCCAGCGTACCGGCAGCAAGGCCTGGACGCCCGAGCCCAGCAGCAGGCCGAGCACCATCGCCTGCCAGATGGCCTTGCCATAAGCGACGGCATAGCCGAGTGCGGCGCTCCAGGACGGCGCTGGTGCGCTGGCCTGGTCGCCCATCAGGATCGAGTGGCCGATCGAATGCTGGGACGCGGCGACAAAGGCGCGTCCGTAATACGGATGCCACTTCACGTAGAACAAGCCGGCAACCACCAGCAACAGGAATACGAACCAGCGGACATGACGCGCTGTTTGAAGTGCAGCAGACATGGACATCCCCACGAACAGTCGTGACATCACGGCCCTGACAGGGCACGCCATTGCCACCTCTGCCACAGGCCGGACGCACTGTGCAGGGGCAAGCCCATCGCGGCTGCGGTGCAGTCGCGCGAGAGAGCATGCTACGGCATTTGGCCAATGTCACCCTAGCGAAGGCCATAGCCACGGTCGTTCGTGAATCCGATGTGCAGGCAGGCGTGGTGACGAAGCGCCTTGACCGGCTTGAACGCGCCCAGCAGCATAGGGCCAACATTAGCCATCATCGGTCGGCACGCAAGCGTGCCCGCCGATGTCACTGGATAAGCGCCATGGCGGAACCCGATGTCGTCTCGCTGCGCCAACTTCCGGCGGTTGCCACGGTGCTGGCAACGGCTGAAGCGATGCTGTTGCTGGAACGGCACGGGCGCGTGGCGACCACCGACGCCATCCGCCGCATGATCGACGACGCGCGTGCCGCCTTGCGCGCCGCGCCCGGCACCGCACCCGGCGCCGACGAACTGGCCCAGCGTGCCGGCGCGTGGCTGGATGCACGCACGCCGGGCCTGCGCCCCTTGTTCAACCTTACCGGCACCGTGCTGCACACCAATCTCGGTCGCGCGCTGCTGGCCGAGGCGGCGATCGATGCGGCGGTGGAGGCGATGCGTCATCCCGTATCGCTCGAATTTGACCTGGACGAAGGCGGGCGCGGTGACCGCGACGATCATCTGCGCTCCCTGCTGTGCAACCTGACCGGCGCCGAAGACGCCACCGTGGTGAACAACAACGCCGCCGCCGTGCTGCTCTGCCTCAACACGTTTGCGCTCGGTCGTGACGCCGTGGTTTCGCGAGGCGAGCTGATCGAGATCGGCGGCGCCTTCCGCATGCCGGACATCATGGCCCGCGCCGGCGCGCACATGGTGGAAGTGGGCACCACCAACCGCACCCATGCCGCCGACTATCGCAGCGCGCTCAACCCGCGTACTGGCATCGTGCTCAAGGTGCACACCTCCAATTACCGCATACAGGGCTTTACCGCCGAGGTAGGCGCCGCTGAGCTGGCGACCATCGCGGATGCCGCCGGTGTGCCGTTGTTGAACGACCTGGGCTCCGGCAGCCTGGTGGATCTGTCGCACTACGGGCTGGCCAAGGAACCGACTGTGCGCGAGGCGGTGGGCGAGGGCGCGCGGCTGGTCACCTTCTCCGGGGACAAGTTGCTGGGTGGTCCGCAGGCCGGCTTCATCGTCGGCGATCGTGCGCTGATCGAACAGATCAACCGCAATCCGCTCAAGCGTGCGCTGCGCGTGGACAAGCTTCGCCTCGCTGCGATCGAGGCCACGCTCAAGCTCTATCACGATCCGGATCGCCTGGCCGAACGGCTGCCGACGTTGCGTTTTCTTGCACGCCAGCAGTCCGATATCCAGGCGCAGGCGCAACGATTGCTCCCCGCCGTAGCAGGGCGTCTCGGCGACGCTTTTGCCGTGGATGTCGACGACTGCCTCAGCCAGGTCGGTTCCGGCGCCTTGCCGCTGGATACGCTGACCAGCGCCGCCCTGGTGATACGCGCGCGTGGCAGCCAGAGCGCATTGGAGCGCTTGACCGCGGCGCTGCGTGCGCTGCCGCGTCCCATCAT
>NZ_JBFTRY010000017.1:0-50857 GCF_056399745.1 Dyella sp. 01N36 | reverse complement strand
GAAAACCTGGGTCAGGCGAGGATTGATGTTGGTGGTCACGCCTCAGTCTCCATTGCATGCTCCCTCGCCCCTCCGGGGAGAGGGTTGGGGTGAGGGGCCGGGGCTGGCCAAAGCCTCGAGAATGACCTCAAGCACGCTTTCAGTGTTCGTCAGTACTTCATTGTTCCAGAAACGCAGCACGCGGTAGCCCTCTTCCCCAAGCTTTCGTGTTTGCGCTTCGTCATAAATCGGCTGATCGCCATGTTGGCCGCCGTCGAGCTCCACGATCAGGCCCGCATCCGGACAGACAAAATCAACGACGTATAGCCCGATCTCGTTCTGGCGGCGGAATTTCCAGCCTTGCAGGCGGCGATTTCGCAGGTGATACCAGAGCAACTGCTCGGCGTCTGTCTGACCGACGCGCAGGCTGCGTGCTCCATCTACGTTTAAACGCTTCATCCGTGAGCGTCCGTGATTGGAAAGTTACCGCGAGCACCCGCCCCTCACCCCAGCCCTCTCCCCGGAGGGGAGAGGGAGAAGTGTGGGACCGAGGGTTACTCGAGGATGATCTCCTCCGCCTCATCCCGCAGGTTATACGGCGAGGACATCACCTTGCCGTACGCCCCCGCTTGCGCCACCAGCACCACGTCGCCTTCCTGCGGCTCGGGCAGGCGGCGGTCGGTGCCGAGTACGTCGCCGCTCTCGCAGATCGGGCCGACCACCTGGAACAAGGCCGTGGCCGGCTCGTCCAGCCGCGTGAGGTTGACGATCTCGTGCCAGGCCTCGTACAGCGCCGGACGGATCAGGCTGTTCATGCCGGTATCGACACCGAGATAACGGATCTGGCCATGGCCCTTGCCCTTGGTCTGGGTGACCTTGGTGATCAGCACGCCCGCGTCGGCCACGAGGTAGCGACCCGGCTCCATCCACAGTTTGTAATGTGGATAAGCGGCCTTTACGTCGCGCAGCACCTTGTCGAGCGCGGCGATATCCAGGCGCGCCTCTCCCGGATGGGACGGCACGCCAAGGCCGCCGCCGATATCCAGGAAGGTGACGCTGCCGATGCGCTCGGCCAGGCTCGCCAGCTGGCCGTACACCTCGCCCCAATGGCCATCGTCGAGGATGCCCGAGCCCAGATGCGCATGCAGGCCGCGCACCATGGCACCATGCGTATCGGCAAGACGAAGGAACGCATCGAGCTGCTCCACCGGCAAACCGAACTTGCTGCCACTGCCGCCCGTGCGCACTTTCTCGTGATGACCCAGGCCACGGCCCAGATCAAGACGCAGCACGACTTCGCGACCGCGGAAAAGCTCGCCCCAGTTTTCCAGCTGATAGAGCGAGTCCAACGACAGCGTGGCGCGCGTGGTCAGTGCCCACTCGTAGTCTTCACGCGGTGCGAAATTGGGCGTGAACAGCAGCGGCGCGGTATCCGGCACCAMCGCCATCACCGCCTTCAACTCGCCAGGCGACACGCATTCGAAGCCAAAGCCCTCTTCGGCAAGCGCCTTCAGAATGGTCGGATGCGTATTGGCTTTGACCGCGTAATGCAGGCGATCCACCGCACCCAGCGTCTTCAGCTCGCGCGCCTGCTGGCGCACCGTCGGCAAGTGGTAGACGTAGCGCGGCGTCGCGCCCGCACCGATCTTGAGCAGCTCAGCGCGACGCTCCTCGCGCCACCACGAAGCCGCCGGCGGCAACACGTCGCCCGTGCCATACAACGCCTGCCAGCTCGGGCCGAACAAGGCACTGTCGTCGGTACGCAAGGCGCCCGCGGTGATCAGCAGTTCGTGCAGATGCGGCAGCAATTCGTCGACGACGTTTTCATCCACCACAAAGGTGAGATTCAAGTTGTTGGACGACTGCGAAATCATGTGCACGCGCAGCTGACCAAACTCCGCCAGCACGCTGGACAGCGTATGCAGCATCGAACGCATGCCGCGACCCACCAGGGTAATCGCCGCGCACGGCGCAATCACCTTCACGCGGCAGACCTTGGCCAGATCGCTGGCCAGGGCGGCGAGCGCATCGGAATCGAGCAGATTTTCCGTAGGGTCCAGCGACACGGTGACGTTGGTCTCGGCCGAGCCAATCATGTCCACCGACAGACCGTGCTGCTTGAACTGCGCGAACACGTCGGCAAGAAAGCCGACCTGCTGCCACATGCCGACCGACTCCATCGACACCAGGGTGATGCCTTTGCGTGCGCTGATGGCCTTGACGCTGGGTGCATGCTCGCGCACCTCGGGGCCGATCAAGGTGCCTTCCAGTTCCGGGCGATTGGTGTCCTTGATCAGCAAGGGCACACGCGGCTCGCGCAACGGCGACAGGCAGCGCGGATGCAGCACTTTGGCGCCGGTGGAGGCGATTTCCTGGGCTTCTTCGTAATCCAGGCGCTGCAGCAGGCGCGCGCTGGGAACCTGGCGCGGATTGGCGGTGAACATGCCGGCCACGTCGGTCCAGATCTCCACCCGCTGCGCTTTCAGCAACGCGCCGAAATACGAAGCCGACGTATCGGAACCACCGCGACCAAGCAGCACCGTGCGGCCCTGCGCCTCGCGCGCGATGAAACCCTGGGTGATAAACACCTCGCCCAGCTCGGCAAGTCGCGCATTGAGCGCCGGATCGGGCCGCGTTTCCACCATTGCCGAGAGCAGTTTGGTGCGCTCGTTCTGGTTGGGCAGCGCAATGGCGGCAAGGCAATCGCGCGCGTCGACCCATTGCGTGTCCAGACCGCTATGGCTGAGAAACGCCGAGCCCAGCGCGCTGGACATCAGCTCGCCATGCGCCTGCACGCGTGCCGACCAGGCCAGCTCGCCCAGCAGCGACGGGCCGTCTTCGGCCAGCTGCGCCAGTTCGGCGAGTCGGGCGCCGAGGGTGTCCGGAACCGCCAGCTGCATGTGATCGAGCAGGTCGTAGTGACGCTGTGCGATCGCCTTGGCAGCCTCGATGCGTTTGCCCTTGTCTTCCTGTGCGCACAGTTGTTTGAGTGCGTCGGTGATGCCGGAGAGTGCCGAAACGACAACCAGCACACGTGCGCCTTCGGCGCGACGGCTGGCTACCAGCTCCAGAATATTCTGCCAGCGCGGCAGGGTGGCGACACTGGTGCCRCCAAACTTCATCACGATCCAGGGAGCGTCGTTGGTGAGCGACGCGGGGCTTTGCGGGTTCACGGTTACCTTCGGTGGTGGTGGGGAAGACAATCTGGTGAGTGTTGCGCCGCAGCAGGAGGAATGCAACCTCTCGAAACAGTAGGCGTTTGGATGGCTAAATGCGGAGATGATTGGAAGTGCCGCAGTCAGCTCCCTCTCCCCTCCGGGGAGAGGGTTGGGGCGAGGGGCCAATCTAGCCTCAGTTTCTAGCCGAGCGAGAGCTCACGTTAGCAACGTTCGGGCAAGCACCCGCCCCTCATCCCGGCCTTCTCCCCGACGGGGAGAAGGAGAAGTGTGGTGTTACGCAACGACCACGGGAATCTTGCCAATGCGCCCCTGCCACTCCTTCGGCCCCGTCTGATGCACGGACGTACCAGCGGAATCCACGGCCACGGTCACCGGCATGTCCTCAACGGTGAACTCGTAGATCGCTTCCATACCCAGGTCAGCGAAGCCGACCACGCGCGATGCCTTGATCGCTTTGGACACCAGATAAGCGGCGCCGCCCACGGCCATCAAATACACCGACTGGTGCTGCTTGATCGCCTCGATGGCAGCGGGGCCACGCTCGGCCTTGCCGACCATGCCCAGCAGGCCGGTCTGCGCCAGCACCTGCTCGGTGAACTTGTCCATGCGCGTGGCGGTGGTCGGGCCGGCCGGGCCCACCACTTCGTCGCGCACCGGATCGACCGGGCCCACGTAGTAAATGAATCGATTCTTGAAATCGACCGGCAGCGGCTCGCCCTTGTTGAGCATGTCGACCATGCGCTTGTGCGCGGCGTCGCGGCCGGTCAGCAGCTTGCCGTTGAGCAGCAGCACTTCGCCGGGCTTCCAGCTGGCAACTTCTTCGCGGGTGACCGTATCCAGATTCACGCGGCGACCCTTGCTGGAGTCGTAGGTGAGCTTGGGCCAGTCTTCCAGCGACGGCGGATCGAGCGCGACCGGGCCCGAGCCATCCAGGGTGAAATGCGCATGGCGCGTGGCGGCGCAGTTGGGGATCAACGCCACCGGCAGGTTTGCCGCGTGGGTCGGGTAATCCTTGATCTTGATATCGAGCACGGTGGTGAGACCACCCAGGCCTTGCGCGCCGATGCCCAGCGCATTGACCTTCTCGTACAGCTCCACGCGCAGTTCCTCGATGCRGTTCTGCGGGCCGCGSGCGATCAGCTCCTGGATGTCGATGTGKTCCATCAGCGATTCTTTGGCCAGCAACATCGCCTTCTCGGCGGTGCCGCCGATGCCGATGCCCAGCATGCCCGGCGGGCACCAGCCGGCGCCCATGGTCGGCACGGTCTTGAGCACCCAGTCCACGATGGAATCGGACGGATTGAGCATGGCGAACTTGGACTTGGCCTCGGAACCGCCGCCCTTGGCCGCCACGATCACCTCGACGGTGTCGCCAGGCACGATGGAGACGTTGATCACCGCCGGCGTGTTGTCCTTGGTGTTGCTGCGCTTGCCGGCCGGATCGGCCAGCACGCTGGCGCGCAGCTTGTTGTCCGGATCGTTATAGGCGCGGCGCACGCCCTCGTTCACCATGTCGTCAAGCGACATCGTGGCGTCCCAGCGCACATTCATGCCCACTTTCAGAAACACCGTGACGATGCCGGTGTCCTGGCACAGCGGGCGATGGCCTTCGGCGGCCATGCGCGAGTTGATCAGGATCTGCGCCATCGCGTCTTTGGCGGCCGGCGACTCTTCGCGCTCATAGGCAGCGGCGAGGTTCTTGATGTAGTCGACGGGGTGGTAGTAGCTGATGTACTGCAGGGCGTCGGCGACGGACTGGATCAAATCGTCTTGCTTGATGGTGGTCATGGCGGCTGCTTCGACTCCGGGGGATCAGGGCGCCGAAAACAGGGATGTCCGCGACGCACAACCCTGCCATTGTGCCGCAAAAGGCTCGCCGGCCCCAAAGAGACGGCCGCTTGCGCGGCCGTATCGGGTTAGAAGCGGAATTCGGCGGAGACCGAATAAGCGTTCACATGACCGAACGAATCGCCCAGGTTGTAGTAGTCGTAACCCGCGCCAACGCTGAAAGACCGGGTCAGATCATATCCAGCGCCCAGCCCGAAATAGGGACGGGAGTTGGTTTGGCTGCTGCTACCCAGTTCACCGTTAGAGCCGAATTTGGAGTTTGTCCTGGCCACAAACCAGCCACCACGCGCCGAAAGGTACCAAGGCGAATCGAAGTGGTATTTCAGGTTGCCACCGAGCAACCAGCCGCGTGCCGAGCCTGTTTGGCGATAGCCGGCTTGAGCTGGCTCGCCATTCATGCCGGTAAAGGTGTAGGTGCCACTGCGAACCATTTGGCCCAGGTCGGCATAGCCCGCCTCCACGCCATAATCGAACTTGCCCTGCCAGGCATAGCCAAAGCGCAAAGCGCCATACGTATCGCTGTTGTCCTTATGCGTTGCGCCAAAGCTCGGCGCACTGAAATTGGACTGGCCTACGTTTCCATTGACGAAGAACTGCCCGTCCTGGGCCAATGCATTGCACGCAGCCGTGCTGAAAACCATGGCCAGCATGGCCACGCCGAAGTTTCTCATGGATGACTTCCTTGCTGTGAGATGTTCGCGCCCGAAGGCTCCCTGCCAGCGCGGATCGTTACGTCTCCGCGCCGCTGCGACGAAAGACATCGCTCTAGTGAACAGGTTCCCAGCCACGCCGACACAAACACGCTCATCGTTCAGACATTCGATTCATTCGGAGCTGCACCCGAGGCGATCCGAATCCATGGACTGCGTGGAAAAGTCAGAATCTGTACTGGACCGATGCCGAATAGGTTTTCACGTGAGACGAGGGCTGACGGTATCCCGGAATAGAAAACAGAGAACCCAGGTCGTAATAGTCATAGTTCAGGCCCACGCGCCAATCGGGTGTCAGGCAATAGCCAACGCCGACGCCGAAATAGGTTTKAGTGCCCGTGTCGACTGAGTCCTGATAGTGGGAGTAACCGGACGCCGGAACCGTATGGACAGGCCCTCCCCTTGTAAGGGTCCAGTCTGCGCCCTCTTCAATGACGCGCGGCCGAAACCATCCTCCCCGCGCCATCACAAACCAGGATTGGCCCAGCAGATATTCCAGCCTCCCCCCAAACAGCCACCCATTGGTGGCCGTTGAATAGCGCACATAATCCGATCCGCTGTTGTGAAATTGGACGTTTCGATCCACCTCTTGACCCAGGTCCGCGTAACCCAGCTCCACGCCGTAATCCACGAATCCGTGCCACATGTAGCCCGCGCGGATCGACGTTGCCCAGTCGGTCTTGTCGTTGTCGTACTGGCCGGTGGAGAGGGAGTAACTGGAACGCCCGATGCCGCCATCCACGAAGAACTGTCCACCCTGTGCCATGGCCGAGCCGGAGGCGACCACACCGAACAGTGCGGCGGCAAAAGCATGTTTACCCATGGAGTTGCTTCCTTGCGTGTTTTAGGTTTGGTCCTCGCTGCCTTACGAGGTCCGGTGTCTTGAGGCTGAAAGTTCCCGATAGTACGAGACATCGAGGATCGATTCTCAGAAGCGAAACTCCGCCGTAGCCGAATAGGCATTCACGTGACCGTAGTCGCTTCCAAAGTCGTAGTAGTCGTAACCGACGCCAACGCTCCAGGATTTGGAAAAGTTGTAGCCAGCTCCCACGCCAACGTATTCGTTGGTCGACGTGGATGAACCGCGAGTATGTGAATACCCGGTACTGGCCAGGGGGTTGTAGATGGGCGTAAGGGTGGCGTCATATTCGCTGTCGACTTTCGCACGGAACCACCCGGCATGCCCTGACAGGTACCACGATCCGAGGTTGTATTTCAGATTGCCGCCCAGGATCCCGCCTTTGACCGAAAACTGATTGCGGTAATCGACGCGCTCGATCAAGAGGATCCCTCGGATCAGATTCGTGTAGCTTCCCGTCGCAGATGTCTTGCCGAGGTCGGCGTAACCGGTCTCCACGCCGTACTCGAGCGAGCCGCTGTGCCAGGCGTAGCCCAGTCGCAGCGCGCCTTGCGTGTCGGTCTTGTCCTGATTGCCGATATAGCTGTTATTGAAGTTGGATTGCCCAAGACTTCCGGCGACGAAGAACTGGCCGTCCACCGCAGCAGCGGAGGTCGAAATCGTCGCAAACGCAATGGCCGCAGTCGCGGCCAATCCAAACATTTTCATTAAAGCTTCCTTGCTGTGATGTCTGACGCAAGTACATGCGCGGTCCACGCGCAAATTACAGGCTGCATAGCCCTAAGACCATGTGCGATTAGCGAACTGGTTCGCACTAATACGTAGTCCAAACGATATAGACGTAATTTATTGCGAATCCGATTGAGGCGTGGCGCGGGTTTCGTGACTTCCTGCGACGTGGCGGGCACTTCACCCGGTGACACCGCAGGCGTAGGTTCGGAGCACCAGCGCGAATGTGTCTCCAGGGGGCGGGCTGGGATTTTGGGGAAAGCGATTACGTCCGTTTTACGGCCTCGCTGAAGGGCGCGGCGGCGCGCAGGGGCGTCGTCGATGCGCAGCGTCGGCTGTATCTACCCTGGAGAAACAACATGCTCTCGACGTTGCATCGCAAGTCGCTCGCGGTCTCTCTCGGCCTTCTGCTCTTCGGTGGCGCTACTTCGGTAGCGATGGCTGCCGGCAGTTCGTCACCGGCCGATCTCGGCCCAAGCAACACCAGCCAGAAAGTGAACGTTACGCTCGTACTGGGCCTTCGAAACCAGGCGGCGCTGGAGAGTCTGGTTTACAGCACGGTGACCCAGGGTAACCCCTCGTACCACCGCTTCCTCACCACCGATCAGTTTGCCGACCGCTTCGGCGCCTCGGCCAGCGACATCGCCAAGGTGCAGGCGTTCGTCAAGCAGCAGGGGCTCACGCAAGTGGAACTGCTGCCCAATCATCTCGCCATCAAGGTGAGCGGCACGGTGGGCCAATTCAATAAAGCCTTCCAGACGTCCATCCACGATTACCAGAGCGCGGATGGCACGACCTTCCATCGGCCGAGCAATCAACCCACCCTGCCCTCGTCGCTGTCGGGCACGCTGATTGTTGCATCGGGCCTGAGCACCGAGGCACGTTATCGCTCGCATCGCGTGTCGGCCTTCGAGCCCGTCGCGCCCGCTTCGGCATCGACGATGAGCCCGGCGGCCAGAACCGCTGCGGCGGCGCCTGCTGCGCCGCCCTGCACCGGCAATCCCACCGCCACCTGCACGCCCGGTGAGTTCACCGTGGGCGATGTAGCCAATCGCTACAACATCAACCCGCTCTACAAGGCGGGTGTTAACGGCAAGGGCTCGACCATCGGCATCGCCACGCTGGCGGATTTCCTGCCGGCCGACGCCTATAGCTACTGGAGCGCCATCGGCTTGTCGGTCAAGCCCAACCGCATCACCCAGGTGCATGTGGACGGCGGCGGACCGCTGAGCGGCCCGGCCGGTTCCGGCGAAACGTCGCTTGACGTAGAGCAATCCGGCGGCCTCGCACCGTGGGCAGACATCATCGTCTATGACGCGCCCAATACCGACGCCGGTTTCTTCGACGTGTTCAATCAGGCGGTGTCCGACAACAAGGTCGACAGTCTGTCGGTAAGCTGGGGTTCGCCGGAAATCCTGTATTTCCCGCAGACCGAAGGCGGCGTGGATTTCACTGATGAGCTGCGCGCCTTCCATCAGGTGTTTCTGGAAGCCGCGGTGCAAGGCATCTCGATGTTCGCCACCTCGGGCGACTCCGGCGCCTATGACACCGTACGCGGCTTTGGCGGCTCGCTGACCGATCCGGTACCGCCGCCGCTGACGGCGGACGCCCCGGGATCCGATCCGTTCATCACCACCGCGGGCGGCACCACGGTGCCCTTCAGTTACAGCTTCCGCGGCGGTCCGGTCGAATCGATCACCAAGGAAGGTGTCTGGGGCTGGGATTACATCCAGACCTATTTCAAGAAGAACCTGGGCCTCAACGTTGCCGTGTTCTCGGTGGGCGGTGGTGGCGGCGTGAGCGTGTTCTGGCCGGTGCCGCTGTACCAGGCGTTCACGCCCGGGATCAAGAAGAGCGAGAAAAACCAGCGCTGGCTGTTCCCTGAGTTCGGCATCGATTACACGCTGCCGGCCAACTACAAGGGCCGCAATGAGCCGGACATCTCGCTCAACGCCGACCCGGAAACCGGCTACAGCCTGGTCTCCTCGCTGGATGGCCCGGGCCTGCTCACCGGCTCAGGCGGCACCAGCTTCGTCGCACCGCAGCTCAACGGCATCAGCGCGCTGCTCAAGCAGGCCACGCGCGGTCGCCAGGGTTTGTGGAACCCGCAGATTTATCCGCTGCAGAACATCTTCGGCTACGGCGCTTTCTCGCCGTTCAACGACATCAAGTCCGGAGACAACTGGTTCTACAAGGGCGTGGGCGGGTATGAACCCGGTGCCGGCATCGGCACGCTCAACGTGACCAACCTGGCGCTGTTCATGACGGTGTTCTAAGCACCAGCGCCTGATCGTCGACGAAGGGCCGGCCTGTGCCGGCCCTTCTCTTTACTGCCCAGCCGGCCTGTGCCGGCCCTTCTCTTTACTGCCCAGCCGGCCTGTGCCGGCCCTTCTCTTTTGCCGGCCCGACGGACGTCGAGGGCTTGCCGATACCGGCCCCAGTTGCGATGCTCGCTGCACTTTCCCGCAGCGAAGCCTTCATGACCGACACCTCGACGTCCGGCGGTTACGTCCGCCGCCTCCGACCGTGGGACGCGGCCATGATCGTGGTCGGCGGCATCATCGGCGGCGGTATCTTCCTCAATCCGTACGTCGTGGCGATGCGCACATCGTCCGGTCTGTCGCTGCTGCTGATGTGGATCGGCGCCGGCTTGCTGACCCTGATCGGCGCACTCTGCTATGCGGAACTCGGAGCGCGTCGTCCTCATGCGGGCGGCAGCTACGTGTACCTGCGCGAAGCGTTTGGCCCGCTGGCCGGTTTCCTGTTCGGCTGGAGCATGTTGCTGGTGATCTATTCCGGATCGACCGCAGCGGTGGCCACCATCTTTGCCAGCTACGCAGCCTCCCTGTTCGGCCTGCCCGCCAGCGCCGCCACCAGTCTGGCCATCGGCGCGCTGGTCTTTGTGGCACTGATCAACCTGTTCGGTCTGCGCCTGGGTGCCCAGGTGCAGAACCTGTTTACTTTGCTCAAGCTGCTGGCCGTGGCGGTGCTGGTGGTTTGCGGCCTGTTCCTGGCCGGCGTGAGCGGCCACGGCATGCTGGCCACCGACCCGCAAACGGCCGACGTGGGTTTCATGGGCGCCGCGCTGCCGGTGCTGTTTGCCTATTCCGGGTTCACCTATCTCAACAACCTGGCCGGTGAGGTCAGCGAGCCGCAACGCACCCTGCCACGCGCCCTGTTCATCGGCATGCTGCTGGTGATCGCGGCCTATGCCCTGGTCAACCTCGCCTATCTCGCGGTGCTCGGCCACGCCGGCCTCGCCGCCAGCCGCGCGCCCGCGGCCGATGTGATGCAGCGGGTCTTTGGCACGGCAGGGGCAAAACTGATCGCGGTGGGCGTGGCGATTTCCGCGCTGGGCTTCTGCAATATCACCCTGGTGGCGGGAGCCCGCGTGCTGCAGGTGATGGGCGAAGACGGCCTGTTCTTCCGCAGCGTGGCCCGCCTGCATCCGAAGCACCACACGCCCAATGTCGCGCTGTTGTTGCTCTCTGGCTGGGCCATCGTGCTGGTGTGGTCCGGCAGTTACGGCCAACTGCTCGATTACGCGACCTTTGGCGACTGGCTCGCCTGCGCCTTTGGCGTCGGCACCTTGTTCTGGTATCGCCGCCGGGAAGGCGATCAAGCCAGCTTCCGCGTACCCGGTTACCCGCTGCTGCCGCTGATCTTCATCGCCACCATCGGCTTGGTGATGGTGCAAAGCCTGCGCAGCAGCCCCCTGAACACGGGCATCGGCCTGCTGATCATGGCCGCCGGCATCCCGGTCTACCTGGTCTGGCGACGCCTGTTCAGCCGGGTTACCTCCTAAGCATCGCGCTCCGATGCCACAATAAGTAGATATCCAAGGAGTTCTGTACCGATGGCGCAGTCGCAAGACCAGTTACCGACACCCGGAACAAGCAACACCATCGTGGCCGAGAAGGTGCGCGAGGGAGTCGATCTGGAGATCAATGGCAGGAGCTATCGCCACACCGGTGACGATCAGATGCCCCTGCTGTGGTATCTGCGCGACGTGCTGCGCCTTACCGGCACCAAGTACAGCGGCGAGCACGGCGAAGGCGGCTACGACCTGGTGCTGGTCGACGGCAAGCTCGCCTCGGCCACCACCCTGMCCGTGGCCAAACTGGCCGGCAAGGCCGTGACCACCGTCGAGGGCCTGGCCGCGGCCGACGGCAAACTTCATCCGCTGCAGCAGGCCTTCGTCGACGAAGACGCCATTGGCTGTGGCTATTGCACCCCGGGTTGGCTGATGGCTTCGATCGATTTGCTTACGCGCCATCCGCAACCGAGCGACAACGACATCGACCAGTTGCCCAATCTTTGCCGCTGCGGCTGCCAGACCCGCGTGCGCCTCGCCATCAAGCGCGTCGCCAAGGGAGCGCACGCATGAGCCGCGCGAACGACCATACGCCGCAGCTCTCGCGTCGACGTTTCCTGCAGGTGCTGGCCGGTAGCGCCGGCGCCTTGATCATCGGCATTCCGTTCGCGGATGCCGCCGACGCGCCTGTCCCTGCGGCCATGCTGGGCGACACGCTGTATGGCCTGGGCGCCTATGTGCGCATCGATGCGGACGGCAACATCGTGATCGGCGTGCGCGATCCGGACACCGGCACCGGCACGTCCACCTCGCTGGCGCGCATCATCGCCGACGAACTCGATGCCGACTGGACGCGCGTGAGCGTGGTCTCGCTCGGCCTCGGCGTGGAAGACGACAACGGCCAGCCGCGCTGGATCTACGGACACCAGACCAGCGGGCTGGGCGATTCCATTCCCGCTGCGTGGGCCGATCTTCGTGGCGCCGGCGCGCTCGCGCGCTGGCTGCTGCTGCAGGCCGCGGCGCGACGCCTTGGCGTTCCCGCCGACCGCCTGCGCTGCGAAGAGGGCAGCGTCATCGCACCCGATGGTCGTCGCTTCGGCTACGGCTCGCTCGCCGATGCCGCTGCCAAGATCGCGCCGCCCGCCACGCCGGTGCCGCCGAAGTCGCCCGAGCATTACAGCCTGATCGGCCAGCCGGCCGGTGACATCGACGCGCGAGCTATCGTCACCGGCCAGGCGCCGTATGCTCTGGACACCTATCCGGCCGAAGCGCTGATCGCCGTGCTGACCCACTGCCCCTGGCCTGACGGCAGCGTGGAGAGCCTCGACACGACCGACACCATGGCGGTGAAGGGTGTCGTCAAGGTCGTGCAGATCAAACCGGAGGCGGGCATTCCGCTTGGCCAGACGGTGCGTTCGCCCGCCGTGGCCGTACTCGCTGAAAACACCTGGGCCGCCCTGCAGGGTCGAGCGAAACTCAAGTTGCAGTGGAAGGCCGGCGCACAAAGCGAAAGCAGCGCCTGGTTCGAACAGCAGGCCAGCGACGTTCTCAATGACAAGAACGCCCAGCCGGCCGCACGCGTGCGCAACGACGGCGACGTCGACGCCGTCGCCAAGAAGGCCGCCCGCCGGGTGGAAGCGACCTACGTGCAACCGTGGCTGGCGCACGCCACGCCGGAACCGATGAATTGCGTGGCCCGCATCGACAAGGACGGCGCCGTGCTGGTGGTGCCGACGCAGGCGCCGCAGAAGGCTTGGAAAGTCGTGCAGCGACTCACTGGCCTCGCCCCTGCGCAGATCGAAATCCGTGTACCGCGCGTGGGCGGCGGCTACGGCCGTCGCCTCGATCACGATTACGTCGCCGAAGCCGTGATGCTCGCCAAGGCGGTCGAGAAGCCGGTCAAGCTGATGTGGACGCGCGATGAAGATCTCACGCAGGATTTCTATCGCTCGGCCACCGTGCACAAGTTCAGCGCCACGCTGGACGGCAAGCGCCAGGTCACCAGCTGGAACCAGCGCATGGCCAGCGCCTCGGCGCTGGCGCAGCGCGGCGTGGCCGACAACCGCCTGTGGACGTCCGAACTGGATGCCCATCAGTTGCCGGCGGGCCTGGTGACCAACTTGCGCAGCGACTGGTATTCGCTGCCGTCGGCGATGTTGCGCGGCCCTTCGCGCGGCATGCCGAACGTCAACAATGCATTCGCCGTCGAGAGCTTCGTCGACGAGATCGCGCAATCGCTCAAGGAAGATCCGCTGGTCACGCGCCTGCGCCTGATCGGCGAGCCGCGCGTCATCCCGCTCGGCGACAACCGCACGCTGGACACCGCCCGCCTGATCAATGTGCTCAAGCTGGTGGCCGACCGCATCGAGTGGAAGAACTGGCTGCGCACCGTCAATGGCCTGGGCATCGCCTGCTGGCACGTAGACGGTGCCTATGTGGCGCACGCGATCGAGACGTCCCTCCAAGGCAATAAGCTCAACATCGAACGCGTGGTCTGCGCGGTCGACGTGGGAAGAGTGATCAACCCCACCGGACTGGAAGGCCAGGTCGCAGGCGCCACGCTCGATGCGCTGTCCACCGCGTTGAATCTGTCGATCAGCTACAAGGACAGTCAGGTCCAGCAGCGCAGCTGGAAGGACTACCCGCTGGCGAACATGGCCCAGTTGCCGGACACCACCGAGGTGATCATCGTGCCGGGCGATCGCGATCCCACCGGTGCGAGCTTCCTGGGCATGCCCACGGCAGCGCCGGCCTTGGCCAATGCAGTGTTCCGCGTGAGCGCCGTGCGCGTGCGTCGCTTGCCGCTGCTGAAAGAAATGCTGCGCATGCTGTAACGGTCAGGGAGCCGCCCGGCTCCCGCGTCCTGACGAGTAGCCTCACGCGAGAGCGCAGGCTACCGGGCACGGAAAGCTTTGTGACGAAACCGTGCACGAAAACCCGCAAGATGACAGGCGCATTTGAGTAATTTCACGGACGCGCGCCGCGAAATTCTGCCCTAGGATGCCTTCACTCGGCGCTACTCAAAGTAACGCCGTTTGCGTGCCTGGGGGTAAGAATGCGTCGACGCGTTGGCTTGTTCCTCTTGCTCTGCCTGTGTGCCGTGCTGCCCGTCTGGGCGCAATCCGCACCGCCTCCTGCGTCGGGCCGATGCATCGGCTTGGTGCTTGGCGGTGGCGGCGCGCGCGGCGCGGCGCACATCGGCGTGCTTGAAGTACTCGAGCGCGAGCACATCCCGGTCTGCCGCATTTCCGGCACCAGCATGGGCTCCATCGTGGGAGGCATGTACGCGGCCGGTTATTCGCCGCAGGAAATGCACGAGATCATCACCTCGCTCGACTGGGACGACCTGTTTTCAGACAACCCCGCGCGCGGCGAACTGCCGATGCGCCGCAAGGATGCCGATTACCGCTATCTGCTCAATTTCGAAGTGGGCTACAAGAACGGCCACATCATCACGCCGGCCGGCGTGGTGCAGGGCCAGAAGCTGTTGCTGTTGCTGCGCCGCCTGCTGATTTCCACCTGGAACGTGCACGACTTCGATCAATTGCCCATACCGTTCCGCGCGATCGCCACCGACATCGTGGCAGGCAAGGCAGTGGTGTTCGGTTCGGGCGATCTGGCACTGTCGATTCGCTCCAGCATGTCCGTGCCCGGCGCCTTCGCGCCCACCAATGTCGATGATCTGCTGCTGGTCGATGGCGGCCTGATGGACAATGTGCCGATCGATGTTGCGCGCAGCATGGGCGCCACGCAATTGATCGTGGTGAACGTCGGTTCGCCGCTGGCCAAGCGCGAGCAACTGAGCAATCCGCTGGCCGTGCTCAACCAGATGGTGAGCGCGTTGATGGAAGACAAAACCCGGCAGCAGCTCGCCACATTGGGCAGCAACGACATCCTGATCACACCGGCGCTCGGCGACATGAGCGCCGCGGAATTCAATCGCGGCACCCAGGCCATCGCCATTGGTCGCGCCGCCGCCGAAGCGGCGCTGCCTCGGCTGAAGGCGCTGTCCGTGGGTCCGGACGAATGGGCGAGCTACACCGCACAACACCGGCAACGAGAGTTCGACCCTGGACTGGTCGCCTTCCTCAAGGTGGACGCCGCGCACACGGACACGGCTCAGTATGTCGACGAGCGCCTCAGCAAGGACGTCGGCAAGCCGTTCGATCCGAACAAACTGGAAGAACAAATTGGCAGCATCTACGGCCGCGGCAACTACCAGCAGATCGACTACCGCCTGCAGCAGCAGGGCAATGATCGCGGGCTGTTGATCATTCCACGCGACAAGCCCTGGGGTCCGCTGTACGGCAAGCTCGGTTTCGAGTTGAACGATGATTTTGCCGGTCGCAGCGAGTACCTGATTTCCGCAGAAATCACCGCCACCAACCTCAATCGCCTCGGTGCCGAATGGCGCAGCACCCTGTGGGCCGGGCGCATCGGCGGTGTGGCCACCGAGTTCTATCAACCGTTCGGCCAAGGCGCATCGACCTATGTGATGCCTTATGGCCTGCTGCGCAACGAAGACTTCCCGGTCTTCACCTCCGATGGCGACAGGCAGCTGGCGGAATACCGGATCAAGCGCAGCTATCTGGGCTTCGAAACAGGATGGTCGCCGTTCTCCTATTGGCGCGTGCTGGCCGCCTATACGCGTGGACGCGACAAAGGCGATTTGCGCATTGGCGACCCCGGGGATTTTTTCAACGCGCAGCAGGACTATAGCCAGGCCAAGGTGGGGTTGGATTGGGACAGCCTGGACAACGCGCAATTTCCGTCCAAGGGTGCGCATATCAACTTGTCCTATGACATGTACCGGCCGTGGCTGGGCGGCAATCAGACCGGCGACGTGGCGCAATTGAACGCGGACTGGGTCCCCGATTTCGGACTGGCGCAGTCCCGCTATCACCTGCTGCTGGGTCTGCGCGCCACCAGTGCCCTCTCGCATGACGCGCAGATGGACCGGTTCTTCGAGGCGCAGCAGTTTCTGGGCRGCTTCCTGAATCTTTCCGGCTTCGCGGAGCGCTCGCTGCATGGCGACCAGGCCGTGCTCGGTCGCGCCGTGGTGTACCGGCGCACCGGCCAGATGGATGCCCTCTTCTCAACGCCCATCTACATCGGCGCGAGCCTGGAGGCGGGCAACGCCTGGCAGAGCCGCAGCCAGGTCGACCTGGGTTCGCTGATCTATGCCGGCAGCATGTTCCTGGGCGTACAAACGCCCCTGGGGCCATTGTTCCTCGGCTATGGCTACGCCCAGGGCGGCCACAATTCGGTCTATCTCACTTTCGGTTCGCTGCTGCGACCCTCGCCATGAGAGTGGGTGTCAATTATCGCGAAGTCTCCACGAACCCCACCGCACAATCGCTTTGCCACCCGCCCGTTGGACGGGCCTTCCAGGAGCCATCGCCATGAAAGCGTTGCGTCTGCTCGTGATCGTCGCCGGCCTTGTGCTGAGCGCGTGTTCGAACGTCAGCATCACCAACCAGTGGCGCGATCCGTCGTGGCCGGGACCGCCTGCAACCAACGTGGTGGTCGTGGGCATCTCGCGCAGCGACACCATGCGCCACGTCTTTGAGGACACCTTCTCGCAACAGCTGCAGGCCGCAGGCATCCAGGCCGCCCCCAGCTATACGCAGATTCCCGCTGGCACTACCGGCGCGATCGGGCTGCGCGACCTGGTCAAGTCCAGCGGCGCGCAGGCCGTGCTGGTGACGCGCGTGCAACGCGTGGAGCAAAGGGTCAGTGTCACGCCGAGCGGCCCGATGTATGGCGGCTTCTATGGCTGGTACGGCGGCGCGTGGGCGTCGACCCCCGACGTGCAGCAATACGACGTGGTGACGCTGGAAACGAGCGTGTGGGATCCGCGTTCGGAAAAATTGATCTGGACGGTGACCACGCAAGGCATCGGTATCAACGATATTCCCAAGGCGACCACACAGCTTGCGCAAGCGCTGATTCCCAAGCTGAAAACCGACGGCATCCTGCGCTAAACGCGCGATGCATGGGTGGGGTCCGACACTGCGCCGGACCCCACCACGCCAAGCGGGCGCCGCCGACGTGATGGCCGCAGCGATCAGTGGAACTGGTCGCTCGCGGGTACCCACGTCGTGCTGCTGCGCGCAGGACCTGCCGGCAGCGTCACTTCAGTCGGACAGCCTGGCGGCATGGGGCCACCGGCCACGCGCGCCGCGGCGCATTGGGCGCTGTTGTCGAGCTTCACGGTCGCCATTGTTGGCGCGGCGGCGCCCGGTGCAGGCGGAACCAGCGGATGGGTCGGCGCCAACTTCATCTTGTCGTAGACCACGTCGTCCACCGGCTTTGGCGGCGGATTGCCGTCGCCGCAACCAAACAGCGCCATCGGGAACAGCGGCATCACCACGCATTCCACGCGCACGCCGCGCGGCAGGTTGAAGGTGTGGCGCATGGTGGTTTTCTCGACCGCGCGGCGCAGTGCCGTGTCGATCGAGCTTTCCCCTTCGGGCGTCCAATCCTTTTCGAACCGCGTGGGCGTATAGCCGATGCTAGGCGTGCCGTGCGACATGATCTCGGTATTGCCGTGCGGCTTGAGCTGCACATAGGTGCCCACGGCGCCTTCCTGCTCGCCCTGCCCTTTGCCGCCCTGACCGTTGCTGGTTCCGTTGCCCTTGCCGGGCGGCAAGCCGAGATTGAGCCCCTTGCCACCGGCGACGTTGGGCGACTGGTCGACGCCATTGGCCTGGCCTGGCGTACCCGTGCGGCTGCCCTGCGGCGTCGCGTTGGGCGCACTACTCTGGCCGCTTTCGCTGGACGATCGGCTCGACTCGTTGCTGGCGGTGTTGGACTGCGCGCTGGATGCGCTTTGCGTCGATGCGTTGGCTGCCGACGACGGCGCGGCATTCTGCGTGGGGGCTGCCTCCGCTGGAGTCTCCGATAGCTGCGGTCGCTCGATCGACGGCTGGTTGTCCAGCGCGATGGCCTTGGGTGCCGCCACGTCCAGGTGCGGCGCCTGCGGATGTTCCAGCGACGGCTGCGGATTAGGTGGCAACGGCACGGCTTCCAGCTGCGGCTCTTCCGCCACGCGGATCGCCGGCGATTCGATCGTCGGCTGTTCGCGCGGCACGACCGGCGCCACCGGGCTCGGCTGCGGCTGCAGGTTCACGGTAGGCGCCGCCTGCGCGGGCAGCGGCACAGCCTGCAACTCCGGTTCGGGCGGCGATGCGGGGGCTTCGGGTCGGGGCACGGCCGCAATGCTCGGCGGCGTGGTGACCGGCACCGCTTTTTCCAGCGCGACGGTCGGTGGGGTGACCACCGGCGCCGATTGCGGCGGCACCTCAGGTAGCGCGAGCGAGGCCGGCGGTTGCACCGGCTGGTTGCCTTCCGCCTGAGGTTTGCGAATGGGCTCGGGCTGGAATTTCGGCGGCACCGGCTTCTCCACAGCCGGCGTTTCCAACGCGACCTGCGGCGGCTCCGGCGCCGTGGGCACCGGTTGCAGCTGTTCGGCAGGCGCCGGCTTGGGCAACGTCACCGGCGGCAGTGGCGCAGCGGTGATTTCCGGCTTGGGCGCGGTGGCCTTGGGCACATCGGTGACCACCGGCGTCTGCATGGCCGGCACCGGTACGGGCGAAAGATCGTTATTGGTGCGCGTGGACGAGCTGCTGCGGCGCGCCGTGCGCGGCGCATTGCTCGCGTTGCCCCGATGCACCGGACCCACCTGCTTGGGCGGCGTGCCGCGCACCGGCGGCGGCGGTGGCGGTTCTTCCTTGGCTTTCTCGATCAGGCGCACCACCAGAGGCGGCGTTTCGTCGTTGAGTTCATCCAGCTCGTAGGCAGGCCCCAGGATGATGCCGACCAGAAAAGCGAGATGGACGAACAGCGCGCCGACGAAGGCGATGATGCGCAACCAGCGGTCGCGCGGACGTTCCGCGCGGCGCCGACGATAGACGCCCGCGCTCTCCGCCGCCGACTTGGGCGATGGAAGCGTCACTGTCAGCCGGCCCGCGGATTCCCTGTCCATGGGCGAAGTGTAATGGGCAGTGGCGAGGTTCTGAGTAGTCCCTCGATCAACCGCCGTCCTGCGTCGGTGGATGCGACGCCCGTTCCTGCATCTCGGCGTCGACCGAGCGCGTCGGCGTGTCGACCGGACAGCCCTGCGGCAGCGGTTTCTCCGCGCGATAGATGGCGATGCATTCGGCCACGCTGATGGTCTTGGGCGGCGGCGAACCGGGCGCCAGCTGGTTGGCCGGCGCCATGTTCATGCGCATGTCGCCGTCATTGGATGGCGGAGGCGGCGGCGGGTCGCCACCGCAGCCGCCACCCAAGGCCAGCAGCGAAACGGAGCAATGGATGCGCACGCCGGGTGCGATGTGGAAGGTGTGCGAGACGGTGCTCTTGTCCACGCCTTTTTTGAGCGCGTCATCGACCGAGCTGCCACCGCCCTTCTGCCAGTCCTTCTCGAAGCGGGTGGCCTTGTACGGCACGGTGGTCGTGTGCTGCATGATCTTCGCATCGCCCTGCGGCATCTGGCGCACATAGTCGCCCTCGGGCGCGGGAGCGGCCGTGCTCGCCGTGGCAGGCAGCGCGGCCTGACCGGCAAGATCCGGCTGCGGCGAGGGCGGGCTGGAACTGGCAGGCGCCGGCGGCTCGGGCGGCAGACTTACTGTCATGGCGTTCTTCGCCGGCGGCTCGTGCACCGCCGGCTTATTGACCGGACGCGGTGGTGGCGCCGGCTCCGGCGGCGGTGGCGGTGCCAGCTCGGGCGCGGCGACCGGTCCCGGCGGCGTGGTCGCGCGAGGTATCAACCGCACCAGCAGCGCACCGGTGCGCTCCTGCTGGGCCCGCGCGGCCGCCTTGCCCACTTGCATCTCGTGCCAGGTCAGCCAGCCAAACAGCACGTGCAGCACCAGCACGATGCCCAGCGCCAGCCAGCGACGCCCGCGGTTGGGCGGAGGCTTTCGCCAGCGCAGCTGATGCAGCATCGCGCGCGTGGGTCCGTCGAGAGGCGCCAGCCCACGCGTTGGCGGGCCCGGGGGCGTCCAGCGATGGTGTTCGACCTGCTCGGTGTGCTCGATGGGGAATCTCTTCTGGACTGCGGGGGCTGCCGGCCGGTCATCCGGGTCGGCCATGCGGGGATGGGGACTTCTGCTGACCCGCGCAAGCGCCGAGGGTTCCCCGTTGACGCCGTTTGGCGGGTTCATCGCACTGCAACTTGACCCGGAAGGCCATTGGCGAAAATCTACACAAACGGCCAACCGGCCGTACCCGCCATGACCGCCCCCGCGTCCCGCACGCCTGGACGACCATGAYGGCCCGCCATCGTCAGCCGCTCGCGCGGCTTCGTGCGGCGCCGCAGGTCACGTCGGCACGAACCCGCGCCCAGCCATGGGAGGGTCGCATCGTGTCGTACAACACGGAAAACATCCGCAACATCGCGCTTGCCGGACATGCCGGCGCCGGCAAGACCACGCTGTTCGAAGCCCTGCTGCACGCCGGCGGCGTGATCCAGAACCAAGGGTCGGTAGAGCGCGGCACGACCCAGTCCGATACGGACGAACAGGAAAAAGCGCGCGGGCATTCGATCGATACCGCCATTGCCAGCATCCCGTTCGGACAGAGCCATATCAACCTGATCGACACGGCGGGCTACGCCGATTTTCGCGGGCCTACGCTGTCGGCATTCGCCGCGGTGGAAACCGTGGCCATCGTGGTCAATGCCTCCAACGGCATCGAATACGGCACGCGCCGCATCATGGAGCGCGCGGGCGAACGCAAACTGGCGCGCGTGCTGGTGATCAACAAGATCGATTGCGACGTGGCCAAGCTCGCGCCACTGGTGGATGCGCTGCGCGAGGAATTCGGCACGCAATGCCTGCCCGTGAATCTTCCGGCCGAAGGCGGCACGAAGGTGCTCGACTGCTTTTTCCACAGTGATGGCGCCACCGACTTCTCGTCGCTGGCCGAAGCGCACCAGCGCATTCTCGACCAGGTGGTGGAAGTCAACGAAACCGTGATGGGCCACTATCTCGATGCGGGTGAAGGCGACCTCACGCCGCAGGAATTGCACGACGCGTTCGAGCAATGCCTGCGCGAAGGGCATCTGGTGCCGATCTGCTTCGTCAGCACGCGTACCGGCGCCGGCCTCAAGGAATTCCTGGAACTGGCCGAGCGCCTGCTACCCAATCCAGCCGAAGGCAATCCGCCGCCGTTCCTCAATAGCGACGACGAAACGATTACCGTCAACGCCGATCCCAGGGCGCACGTGATCGCCGACGTCTTCAAGATCGTCAATGATCCCTTTGTCGGCAAACTCGGCGTGTTCCGCGTCTGGCAGGGCACGGTCAAGCGCGACACGCAGTTGTTCATCGACGACAGCAAGAAACCCTTCAAGGTGGGACACCTGTTCCGCTTGCGCGGCAAGTCGCACGAGGAGATCGAACAGGCGATACCCGGCGACATCGTGGCCGTGGCGAAAATCGAGGAAATCCATTTCGACGCCGTGCTGCACGATTCGCATGACGAAGACCGCATCCATCTCGCGCCCATGCGTTTTCCGCAGCCCATGTTCGGCCTGGCGCTCGAACCCAAACACAAGGGACAGGAACAGAAACTCTCCCAGGCCATCAGCCGCCTCGCCGAAGAAGATCCGTGCTTCCGCGTGGAGCATCACAAGGAACTCAACGAGACGGTGGTGCGCGGACTCTCCGACCTGCATCTGAAGGTGATGCTGGAGCGCATGAAGGAGCGTTACAGCGTCGAAGTGACCACGCATCCGCCGCGCATCGCCTACCGCGAAACCATTGCCGGGCGTGCGGAAGGCCATCATCGGCACAAGAAGCAAACCGGTGGCGCCGGCCAGTTCGGCGAGGTGTTTCTGCGCGTCGAGCCGCTCGATCGCGGTGCCGGTTTCGAGTTCGTCGATGCGATCAAAGGCGGCGTGATCCCGGGGCAGTTTCTCCCCGCCATCGAGAAAGGCGTGCGCCAGGCGCTGGAAACCGGCGCCATCGCGGGCTATCCGATCCAGGACGTGCGCGTCACCGTCTACGACGGCAAATACCACGCGGTGGACTCCAAGGAAGTGGCCTTCATCAGCGCCGGCAAAAAGGCATTTCTCGATGCGATCGGCAAGGCCCGGCCGATCGTGCTCGAACCCATCGTGGACGTGGAAGTGGCCATTCCGGAAGCCAACGTGGGCGACGTCACTGGCGGACTAGCCGGCAAGCGCGCGCRCATCATGGGCACCGATTCCTTGCGCGGCGGCGAGCTGGTGATCAAGGCGCAGGCACCGCTGGCCGAACTCACCGATTACCCCACCGAGCTGAAGGCGATGACGGGTGGCCG
Source organism: Dyella sp. 01N36 (assembly GCF_056399745.1). Taxonomy (NCBI): domain Bacteria; kingdom Pseudomonadati; phylum Pseudomonadota; class Gammaproteobacteria; order Lysobacterales; family Rhodanobacteraceae; genus Dyella; species Dyella sp. 01N36. The sequence goes on along the minus strand of NZ_JBFTRY010000017.1, from coordinate 28,432 downwards.
CGGCCGCTACAGCCTGGATCTCAGTCACTACGAACCGGTGCCGATGCCGGTACAGAAACAGCTGGCCGAGGCGTGGAAGCCGCACGTGGACGACGACTGACCCCGTAGCAAGGCCTGAACGGGCGCGACCGGCGTCGCGCTCGTGCGCCTCCCCAGCTTGAGGCGCCGCAAATACGCCGCATGTGTTTAATGGAGACGCGCCGAAATGGACGGCGCTGGAGGCATGCGATGAGCCGCTCCTTCGTGAAGGATGCGGACGAGTCCGTCGGCGAACGGCTGCCGGATATCCCGCTGAGCGAACACCCCAATGTTGTGACGAAGCGTGGACTGGCGCTGCTGCGTGCACGGCTGGTCGCCATGCGCGAACGGCGCGACGCGCTGCGCGCTGCCGCTGACACCTTGCCGCAGCAGCGCGAGCTGGCCGAGGTGGAGCGCGAACTGCGCTGGCTCAATACGCGGGTCGGCAGCGCGATCGAAATCGACCTGGCACAACAGCCACGCGACCGCGTGGCGTTCGGCGCGCTGGTGACAGTGGACAGCGACGAGGGCGAAGTACGCTACCGCATCGTCGGCGAAGACGAGGCCGACGTGGAACACGGCCTGGTGAGTCACGTCTCGCCGCTGGCCAAGGCCTTGCTGGGCGCCCGCGTGGGTGATGAGGTGACGTGGCAGCGGCCGGCGGGGGACCTGGTGATCGAGGTGATCCGGATCGAGTATCCCATCGACGCATGATGGCCTCGCGCGTCCATCCTCAATGCTGGAACGCACCCCGCTCACCTGTGGGAGCGCACCCTGTGCGCGACAGGCGCCCGAGGGCACGGGTCGACCCGATTTCGCCGAATCGCTCCGCTAAAAACCACACCGGAGGTACACCGAAACGCTGCGGTCGCGCACAGGGTGCGCTCCCACAGGGTTATCGCGAACGCAAACTCAAACTCAGCGCTTGGCCTTCAACAACGTGCCGCTGCACTTGGGCGAGCCGCACAGGCACTGCCACAGCTTCTTCAGGCGCGCGGTATGGGGCACGTCCAGGGTGATGCCGTAGTCGTAGGTGAGTTCTTCGCCGGGCTTGATGTTGCGGATCGCCTCGATCAGCACGCGATCTTTGCGAGCGTCGCCGTTCGCGCTTTCCTCGATCACGGCCTGGCAATTGGGATTGCAGCTGTGGTTGATCCAGCGTGCCGTGTTGCCCTTGCGATTGGCGTCGATCAGCCATTCGTCGTTGAGCGTGAACAGGAACGTATGCCCGGTTTCGCCGCCATCGCCGTAGAGCACATCGGCCTCGGTATGGCTCATCAGCGTGCCCTTGTACTCGACGACTTCCTCGCCCTTCTTGATCGGAGCGACGGCGAACACGCCATTGCCATGGATGGGGGAGCGGCGGGCAACGATACGTCGGGTCATGGGTAGGAGGCAGTGGGGGATGAGCCGGAGATGATGCCTGCTGCGTTGCGCAATGGGAACCTCTGGCGCGTTGGTCACGACGACGTAATCGCATTCGCGCTGAGATGAATCCCGGACAGCGGAACCCCGTGGACAGACCACGAGGTCCTCCTGCTAAGATTCAAACAATCGTTTGAGGTGCATCCATGAAACGACTGCTCGGTTGGGTAGTGCTGCTCGTGCTGGTGGCTGGTCTGGTGGCTTGCGGGCCGCCCAAGAAGAGCGTGTTTCCGCCAACGGTGAGCATCCAGGAGATGCGCACCCAGCCCAACGGCGAATGGCGCGTGACGCTGCGCATCCAGAACAACAGCTACGGTTCGATGGATTTCACCTCGCTCGATGGCCAGCTGCAGGTGGCCGAACTGGTGCCCGTCCGCCTGCATACGGCGTTCGACCTGGACATTCCCCCCTTCGCCGCCGACGTCACCCAGATCAACCTGCTGCCTACGCCGGAGATGACCGCCGCGCTCAAGGCCGCCGCCGTCAAAGGCAGTGCGGGCAGCGTGCCCTACAACGTGACCGGCACGGCCAACGCCAAGCCCGAGCAGGAAAAAGCCGCTCGCGATTTCAGTTTCCACGGCAATGACTGGCTGTCGCCGGTGCCGGGGATCCCCAACACCTGGCGCTGATGTCGGCGCCTGCATGACCCACGAAGGAACTCTGCCATGACGATCTACAAGGCCCCTCTCGACGACCAGCGCTACACCCTCTTTGACGTGCTCGGCGCCGAAGCCGTGCTCACCAAGCTGGAGGGCGGCGAGGGTCACACGCGCGATCTGCTGGACGCCGTGCTGGAGGAAGCCGGTCGCCTGAGCGAAGCGGTGCTGGCGCCGTACAACGCCAGCGGCGATGAGGAAGGCTGCCACTTCGACAAGGCCACCCACACGGTGACCACGCCGAAGGGCTTCAAGGAGGCCTTCAAGGCCTTTGCCGAAGGCGGCTGGACCGGCCTGATCCAGGCCGAGCGCTTCGGTGGCCAGGGCCTGCCCAATGTGATGGGCACGGCCACCAGCGAGATCTTCCAGGGMGGCAACCTGGCGTGGAGCCTGTACCCGCTGCTGTCCGAAGGCGCCTGCCATGCGATGGAAATGCACGGCACCCAGGATCAGCAGGACACCTACCTCAAGCCCATCGTCGAAGGCCGCTGGACCGGCACCATGTGCCTGACCGAGCCCCAGGCCGGCTCGGATCTTGGCCTGCTCAAGACCCGCGCCGAACCCGGCGACAACGGCAGCTACAAGATCACCGGCACCAAGATCTTCATCAGCGCCGGCGAGCATGACCTGGCGCAGAACATCGTCCATCTCGTGCTGGCCCGCCTGCCCGATGCACCGGCCGGCAGCCGCGGCATTTCGATGTTCATCGTGCCCAAGTTCAAGGTGAACGCCGATGGCTCGCTGGGCGAGCGCAACACGGTCGCGGCCGGCGCCATCGAGCACAAGATGGGCCTGCGCGGCTCGGCGACCTGCGTGATGAATTTCGACGCCGCCGAAGGTTTCCTGATCGGCGCGCCGCACAAGGGTCTGGCCGCCATGTTCACCATGATGAATGCCGCACGCCTCGGCGTGGGCGTGCAGGGATTGGCGCTGTCCGAGCGTGCGCTGCAGAACAGCACCAACTACGCGCGCGAGCGCCTGCAGGGCCGCGCCCTGTCCGGCCCGAAGTTCCCGGACAAGCCGGCCGACAACCTGATGGTGCASCCSGACGTGCGCCGCATGCTGCTGACCCAGCGCTCCCTGGTGGAAGCCTCGCGCGCGCTGCTGCTATACACCTCGCTGCAGACCGACGTGGAAGCCCGCGGCGCCGACGAAGCCACGCGCAAGCAGGCCAGCGACCTGGTCGCGTTCCTGATCCCGATCGCCAAGGGCGTGGTCACCGAGCTCGCGCAGGAGTGCACCAAGGAAGCGCTGCAGGTGTACGGCGGACATGGCTACATCGCCGAGAACGGCGTGGAGCAGTTCGTGCGTGATGCCCGCATCATCACCTTGTACGAAGGCACCACCGGCATCCAGGCCGCCGACCTGCTGGGCCGAAAGATCCTCCAGCTGCAGGGCACCGGCTTCAAGCTGTTCCTGCAGGAGATCCTGGCGTTCTGCCAGCAGCACGCACAGGATGCTTCGCTCGCCGGGCTGATCGGCCCGCTCGCCAAGCACGCCAAGGAATGGGCCGACCTCACCCTGGCCCTCGCCCAGCGCGTGCAGGCCAACCCGGAAGAGCTGGGCGCCTCGGCGATGGATTACCTGTATTACTCCGGCTACATCACGCTGGCCTATATGTCGGCACGCGGCGCCGCCGCGCTGGCCAACAGCAGCCAGCAGGAGGCGTTCAAGCAGGCCAAGCGTGACAACGCGACCTTCTACTTCGCCCGCATCCTGCCGCGCAGCCTGACCCACAAGGCCGCCATCGAGGCCGGCGTGGACACCATCCCCGCCATCGCCTGATGTGATGCACCCAAGGCCCCTCCATCACGGAGGGGCCTTTTTCTTTTGAGTGGGAGCGCACCCTGTGCGCGACAGGCCACGAACCACACGAGTGCCTCTTCACATTTTCAGGACTACCGTCTAGACGTCCGTGGGTGTAGAAAACGCTCTACTTTCGCGAATCCGGTTGTTCCCGCATGAGCGACACCAGCTATCTGATCCGTCTGGCCGAAGACGACGACGACTTCATCCTTGGCCTGGTGCCCCGTTTCGTGGACTTCAGCCTGCCGCCATGGCGGCGGCGCCACGAATGCATCGAAGGCATCCGCAAGGACCTCAGCCGTCATCTGGATGAGCAGCCGGCCAACAGCTTTTTGTTTGTGGCCGAAGACAGCGACGGCGTGGCGGTCGGCTTCATCCATCTGCAGAAAACGCAGGACTATTTCACCGGCCGCAGCAACTGCCACATCTCCGATCTTGCCGTGGCCGCCCAGCACGAAGGCCGCGGGGTGGGACGCGCCCTGCTCGATCACGCCGAAAACTGGGCTCGCGAACATCGCTGCCAGCTAGTGACGCTGGCAGTGTTCCCCGGCAATGAACGCGCGCGCGCCGTCTACGAAAACGCAGGCTACGCCGCCGACCTGCTGCGCCTGGCCAAGCCCGTGCGTTGAGCGATGGTCGGCGCCCAGGGCGCCATGCCGGCAGTCACCGCACGACGGGAGACAGTCATGACCGACACACTGCACACCGTTCGATTCCCTGGCGAAAGCCCTGCCTATCGGGTCGCCCGCGATCGCCTGCTGAGAGCGGAAATGGAACTGCGGCGCCAAACCGAAGCGACCGCCGCGCTGCGCCGTGCACTGCCGCTGGGCGGCACGGTTCCGGTGGACTATGCCTTCGATGACGAAGGCGACACGCCGATCGATACCGATATCGAACGCCAGACGCGCCTGTCCGATCTGTTTGCCGATGGCAAGGACACGCTGGCGATCTACAGCTTCATGTTCGGGCCGGCGATGTCGGCGCCCTGCCCATCGTGCTCGTCGATACTCGATGCGCTGGACGGCGAGATGCCGCATCTTCGGCAGCGCGTGAATGTGGCGGTGGTAGCGAAGTCGCCGATCCAGCGCATCCGCCATTTCGCGCGCGATCGCGGCTGGCGCCATCTGCATCTGCTGTCCTCCGCGCACAACACGTACAGCGCCGACTACCACGGCGAAAGCGCCGACGGCCGGCAGATGCCGGCGCTCAATATTTTTCTCAGGCGCGATGGCCACGTGCATCACACCTGGTGCAGCGAGTTGATGTTCGTGACGCCAGAGCCGGGGCAGGATCCGCGTCACGTCGATGCGATCTGGCCGCTGTGGAACCTGCTCGACTGCCTGCCCGAAGGACGCGGCGCCGACTGGCGGCCCAGCCTTACCTATGGCGTCTGAAGGCGATACTCACGGCGGAGGCAAGCTCATCTGCGCAAACATCGACGCCGTGTCGCGCACGCCCCAGCGGCGTTCGATGTGGCCTTCCTTCACCACGAACCATTCCATCGCCAGCACTTCGTAATCCTTGCCGGTGACCGGGCCACCGCGGAACGATTGCACCGAACGACCGCGCTCGGTGTAGCGCACCACCACGGTGTCGCCTTCGGCCACCACCGCATCCACTTCGAGGCTCATCTGGAAGCAGCGCATCAGTTGCTCCCACACCGGGCGCGCCATCTCCAGGCCTCCCCAGCCCAGCACGCCATGGATCAAGGCATCGGGCGCGAACAACGCGCACACGCCATCGAGGTCGCCGCGGTTGAACGCGTCGACGTACGACATCACCACGCGCTTGTTCTGCTCGGACATGCCCGCCCCGTTCTGGGGATCGCGTCGGCGGCGCCACGCAGCCCCGTTCGGCCCAAGCATATCGCCCGGCCCTGCTTGAATGGCGTGAGGATGCCGGACCTTGCCGGGACAAAGCACAGTTCAGCCGCAACGCCTTGCACGCCGCGGACAAGGTCGCGGCGCCCGCAGGCGCCGCGACGCGAGTTGCATCAGTTCTTCAGCGCGGAGGAAGCAGCCAGTTCGGCCTGCTCGCGCTCGCTGAGGCGCTGGGACACGCGGTCGATATTGCCCAGCGACACCAGGTGCGCATAGATCCAACCGAACACGCCTTCACGCAGGAACTCGAGCGCGGTCTGCTCGTCGAGCTGGCGCAGCTTCTCTTCATTGACCACGAACAAGCCGTTGAGGTTGATGGACTTGCCATCCTTCTCCAGACGGATGTTGCGCGGCTCGAGCAGCTTGTGCTTGCGCAGCTGCTCCATGAACCACTGCGTGCGCGACACGTGCTGCTGGAACTCGCCGAGGAAACGCACGGCGTTGTTCAGCACTTCGCTCTCGCTGCCGTCGTCCTTGAACAGGACTTCGCCCTCGGTGGTGTTGAAGCCTTCGTAGGCTTCGTCGAGGAACACGGTGAAGTCGTCGCCTTCGGCGCCCACCGGCTTTTCGGCCAGCACGAACGGATAGCGGCGGATGAAGGCCGGGATATAGGTGTTGGGCACCCAGTGACCCTGTTCGTTGATGAACAGGTTCTCGTTCTCGCGCAGGCCCAGCAGGGCCATCGGGCCGGCGTCTTCGACGGTCACGCCGCCAAACAGGATCGGCAGGTCGCGCGCGGCTGCGGGGAATTCCACGCCGGTCAGCGGCACCGAGTGCACCGAGCCGGCGAACTTGAGGTTGGGGATCGGCTTGATGCGCAGATCCTTGTGTTCAGTGCGGTTGAGCGGAACAGGACGCTCGTAGAAAAGAACTTCAGCCACGTTAATACCTCTCCCCAGCCGTGCCGGGGTCGCCACCCAGGCTCCCCCTCCCAAACCCGGCCTCGGGTCTACAAATGAACGGACACTATATCAGCGCTTCCGCCGACACGAGAACACCCGTCGGGCATGCCTTCCCCTGCCCTGACAACCATTTGCGTGTGTTCTGTCATGGATTTGGTCTATCCTCGGCCACATACGAGCATCTTTGCGGCACCCGAACGTTCATTCCCCTGGGTTGAAGGACGGTTTTGCATGCTGATGGAAGTACCTGGCCGCGTTGTCGATCTTCATTCGACCCGCGTGCTGTCGTTGGACGCCGCCGGCAGAATTCTCGACTGGATCAGCTGGCAGGAGGCCGTTTGCCTCTATGTTCGCGACGCCGTGGCCTGGACGCTGGGCGACCCCTGCCTGACGGTGCATGGCGGCCATAACCGCCTCAGCGGGCTGCAGAGCACGCTGTCCCTGCATCCCATCATTGCCAGCACCGGCCACTGCCGCGACCACGCCATCGATCCCTCGCCGGCGCTCACCAATACCGCGCTGTTCGCCCGCGACCGCTATCTGTGCATGTATTGCGGCCAGCGCTACAGCCGCGGCGAACTGACCCGCGATCATGTGCTGCCGATTTCCAAGCAAGGCAAGGACAGCTGGGAAAACGTGGTCAGCGCCTGCCTTGCGTGCAATCTGCGCAAGAGCAACCGCACGCCGCAGCAGGCCAATATGCCGCTGCTGGCGGTGCCCTACCGCCCGAGCTGGGTGGAGCATCTGATCCTGTCCAACCGCAACATCCTGGCCGACCAGATGGAATTCCTGGTCAACCATCTGCCGCGCGATCGTCGCGAGCACATGGTTTAAGGCGTTTCGCTTTCGGCTTCGAACGGGTCGTCCTCGTCCTCGATGCGCTGCAGCTCATTGCGCGCCAGCTCGGCCAGCCGGCAGTAGCTGCGCCGGATGCGGTCGAGGGTTTGCTCGTCGAGCTCTTCCAGGTTGAGCAAGGCGTTGTGCGCCTGTGAGCTGCGGATCAACTCGTCCAGCTTGATCTGCACGGCGGTCGAATCGCGGTTTTGGGTGTTCTGGATCAGGAATACCATCAGAAAAGTCACGATGGTGGTGCCGGTATTGATGACCAGCTGCCAGGTGTCGCCGAAGCCGAACATCGGCCCAGTGACGGCCCAGGCCACCACCACCAGCACCGCCAGGACAAAGGTGACCGGGCGACCAGAATAATGGGCGACGGATCCGGCGAACCGCTGGAAAGCCTTGCGTGTGCTCATGGGAGGGCCCTGGCTGAATGACTGCGCCGGAGCCTCGCCCCTGCCGTGTCAGCGCCGTGTGGAGGCGCAGCCCGCAAGAATTCACCCGGCTGCCCTTGCCCCGCCTCCCCGCTGGGCCAACAATACGCCAATGAACGACCTGTCCCGCTACCCCCATCTGGCGCCCATCGAGACGCCGGCCGACCTGCGCAAAGTGTCCGACGACGAGCTGCCTCTCGTCGCCGACGAGCTGCGCCAATATCTGATTGAAGCCGTGGCAAGCTCTGGCGGCCATTTCGGCGCCGGCCTGGGCGTGGTGGAACTGACCGTCGCGCTGCACCACGTGTTCGACACGCCGAACGATCGCCTGGTGTGGGACGTCGGCCACCAGTGCTATCCGCACAAGATTCTCACTGGCCGTCGCGACCGCATCACCACGATCAAGAAGAAGGACGGCCTCGCTCCGTTCCCGCGTCGCGAGGAAAGCGAGTACGACACCTTCGGCGTGGGCCACTCGTCCACCTCCATCTCGGCAGCGCTGGGCATGGCCATCGCCGCGCAGCGCAAGGGTGATCAGCGCAAGGTCGTCGCCGTGATCGGCGATGGCGCGATGACCGCCGGCATGGCCTTCGAAGCGCTTAACCACGGCGGTGACGTGGAGCCGAACATGCTGGTCGTGTTCAACGACAACGGCATGTCGATCAGCGAGAACGTCGGTGCGCTGACCAAGATGGCGGCGCGGGCCATGAGCAGCCGCCGCTTGAATGCGCTGCGCGAGCGGGCCAAGCGCGCGATTCCGAAGCAGTCGTTCTTCGGCCGCTTCTTCAAGCGCTGGGAAGAGCACGCCAAGGGCATGTTCGTGCCCAGCACGCTGTTCGAGGAACTGGGCTTCCACTACACCGGCCCGATCGATGGCCACAACATCCCGCAGCTGCTTACTGCGCTGCGCACGGTGAAGAACCTGCCCGGCCCGCAGCTGCTGCACGTGATCACCACCAAGGGCAAGGGCTACGCGCCGGCGGAACAGGCGCAGATCGAATACCACGCGGTGGGTCCGTTCGATCCGCAGGCGGGACTGGTTAAGAAAGCCGGCCCGTCCAAGCCCTCTTACACCGATATTTTCAGCGACTGGCTGTGCGACATGGCCGCCGCCGACGAACGCCTGCTGGGCATCACGCCCGCCATGCGCGAAGGCTCGGGCCTGGTGCGCTTTTCCAGGGAATACCCGCAGCGCTACTTCGACGTGGCGATTGCCGAGCAGCACGCGGTGACGCTGGCCGCCGGCATGGCTTGCGAAGGCGCCAAGCCGGTGGTGGCGATCTACTCCACCTTCCTGCAGCGTGCGTTCGACCAGGCGATCCACGACGTGTCGATCCAGAACCTCGACGTGACCTACGCGATCGATCGCGCCGGTGTGGTCGGCCCCGATGGCGCCACGCACTCAGGCAGCTTCGATCTGTCGTTCCTGCGTTGCCTGCCGAATATGGTGGTGATGGCGCCGGCGGACGAAAACGAATGCCGCATGATGCTCACCACGGGCTTCCAGTATCACGGACCCGCCGCTATCCGTTACCCGCGTGGCACTGGCCCCGGCGTACCGCTGCAGCAGGAGCTGGAAACGCTGCCGATCGGCAAGGCGGAACTGCGTCGCCGCGGGCATGGCCTGGCCCTGCTCAGCTTCGGCGCGATGCTGGCGCCGGCGGCCGAGATTGCGGCTGAAATGGATGCCACCTTGGTGAACATGCGCTTCGTCAAACCGCTGGACGAGGCGATGATCCTGGAACTGGCGCGCACCCACGATGCGTTCGTGACGCTGGAAGACAACGCGATTGCCGGCGGTGCGGGCAGCGGCGTGGCCGAGTGCCTGGCCGCGCATGGCATCGTCAAGCCGATCCTGCACCTGGGTCTGCCGGACGCCTACCTGGAACACGGCAGCCGTGAAGAAGTGCTGACCATGGCTGGCCTCGACCTGCCGAGCATCCGCCGTGCGATCCGCGCCCGCTTTCCGCAGGTGGGCTCGCGCAGCCAGGTCACGGCCTGATCGGTTCGATCACCGAAGTTCGATGAAAACGCCGCGCACTGCGCGGCGTTTTCATTTAGACGTCCATCAGGCTCCGGGCCAGATCCCGCCGCTGACGCGATCGCGCTGTTCCAGATCCTGCTCGGTGAATACATCGCGGTAGCCCGCGGCGGACAACACCTCGCGCACCGCCGGCCCCTGGTTCCAGCCGTGTTCCATCAACAGCGAACCGCCGGGCTCGAGATGGTCGCGCGACTGCGCCACGATTTGCCGGATGTCGTCGAGGCCATCGGCCCCGGCAGCCAGCGCCGACGACGGCTCGAAACGCAGATCGCCTTGCGAGAGATGTGGATCGTTCGCTTCGATATAGGGCGGATTGGAGACGATCAGTTCGAAGCGCTGGTCCGCCAGCGCCGCCAGCCAATTGCCGTGTGCAAAACGAACGTTCTCAATGCCGTGCTTGGTGGCGTTGCGCGCTGCCACAGCGAGCGCGTCGGCACTTGCATCCGTCGCCACCACGGAGGCTGTCGGGCACTCACGCGCGATGGCCAGGGCAATCGCACCGCTGCCGGTGCCCAGATCCGCCACGCGCGCGGCGGCGGTCATGCGCGCGAGCGCCAGCTCCACCAGCAACTCCGTTTCCGGCCGCGGAATCAGCGTGGCCGGCGTGACTTCCAGGTTCAAGGTCCAGAATCCACGATGACCCGTGATATAGGCCACTGGTTCGCCATCGCGGCGACGCTGCACCAGCGTGTCGAACGCCTTGATTTGGGCCTCGTTGAGCTCGTCGTCGGCATGCGCAATCAGCCAGCTGCGAGGCTTGCCGAGCACGTGCAGCAGCAACAACTCAGCTTCCAGTCGCTCGCCGAGCACATCGGCGGCATCGGCGACGATCGCGCGCACTTCAGCCACGGTGACTGCTCCGGTCGCATGCAGGGAAATGACTAACGAGCGACCAGGCCGACATGGCTGCTTCCGACGAGGAGGAAGCCACAGTGTAGAGCCAATCCGCGTTGCCTCAGACCGCGCTGGGCGAAAGGTAGCGATGCACCGCCTGGATCACCACCGAACCCTCGCCCACGCCTGACGCCACCCGCTTCACCGACCCCGAGCGCACGTCGCCGACGGCGAAGATGCCGGCCTTGGTCGTCGCGTACGGCGACTCAAGGATGTGGCCCTGGTCGCAACGACCCGTAAGCACGAAGCCCTTGCTGTCGAGCGCCAGGCAATCCTTGAGCCAGTCGGTGTTGGGTTCGGCGCCGATCATCACAAACACATTGCTGCAAGGGCGCGTCGTGGGCTCGCCGGTCTCGCGCTGCTGCCAGGTCACGCGATGGAGACGACCCTCCCCTTCGAGCCCGACGATCTCGCAATGCGTATGCAGGGTGATCGACGAAGACTGCAGGATGCGCTGCACGAGATAGTCGGACATCGTGGCGGCCAGGCCCGACGAGCGCACCAGCACGTGCACGTGCGAGGCGATGCGCGAGAGGAATACCGCGGCCTGTCCGGCGGAATTACCGCCACCGACGACGATGACTTCCTCGTTCTTGCACAGCTGCCCTTCCATCGCGGTGCAGGCGTAATGGATGCCTGCTCCCTCAAAATGCTCATAGCCTGGCACATCGAGTTTGCGATAGCGCGCGCCGGTGGCCACGATCACGGCGCGTGCCTGCACGCTCTGGCCGTCATCGAGCAACAGGCGATACGGATGCACCGAACAATCGATGCCTGCGGCCTGCCGCGAGATCGCCAGGCGGGCGCCGAACTTCTGCGCCTGCGCCTGCGCACGACCGGCCAACGCCTGTCCCGAAATGCCGGTGGGAAAGCCCAGGTAGTTCTCGATCTTTGACGAGGTACCGGCCTGGCCGCCCGGTGCCACCCCTTCCACCACGATGGTGGAAAGACCTTCCGACGCGGCGTACACGGCGGCAGCCAAACCAGCGGGGCCCGCGCCGGCCACAGCGACGTCGTAGACGAAATCGGGATCGATGGTCTCGGTAAGGCCAAGTTCGTCGGCCAGCTCGGCGGTGGTCGGGTTCTGCAGGAAGCAACGCTCCGGGCAGATCACCACCGGCAGCTGGTCGAGCGTGAGCTGGAAGCACTCGATAAAACCGCCCGCGTCCGGGTCGGTCTCCGAATCGATCAGGCGATGCGGATAGCCGTTGCGCACCAGGAAGCGTTCGAGCCGCAAGGTATCGGCGCTATGCCCTGGCCCCACCAGGATCACGCCGCCGAAACCGGCCCGGATCAGGCCTACGCGCCGCAAAATGAAGGCACGCATGATGATCTCGCTGATGTCCGCTTCGGCGGCCACCATGCGACGGAAATCGTCCGCGTGAACGCGCAGCACGCGGCTATCCATCGCCACGCGGGCCGATGCAACCACGGCGCGGCGGTTGAACATGTTCATTTCGCCGCTGAACTGGCGCGCCGCATACATGGTGAATACGCTGGACTGACCGTGCTGATCCACATCGAGGATCTCGACCAGGCCATCGAGCACGAGGAAGAAATCCACGCCGCGCTCACCGCGCTGGAACAGCATGGTGCCGGCGGCTACGTTTTCCTCGCGACCATAGGCTGCGATGCGCCGGACCATGGATGGATCCAGCCGCGGAAACATCTGCTCCTTGCGGTTCATCGGATCGGTCGGGTCGTAAACGACCTCGGGTGCTGGCGACTGCTCGGACATGCAAGACACCTCGTCGTGGGGGCGGCCCGGCAGCCAGCTGCCAGGCTCGTCCTTGGGTTATTTCAGCGCGTATGGCGGGGACCGCGCGGCGCTGCTACCTGCATCCTGCGCCGCAACCAAGTCGCTCGCAAGTCATTACGGCGACGCCTGCATGGCGGCCGTGATCGACTTGACGAGGCGTTCACGAAACCATCGATGCGCCTGGTCGCTGTCCTTGGAATCGTGCCAGTAGGCGAGGATCGGGATGGCCTTGATGCGCACCGGCAGCGGTTGCATGGCGATGGGCAGTAGCACGGCGAGGTGATCGGCGTACGCCTTGGGCACGGTCAGCAACAGGTCGCTGGCCGCCGTGATCTGGCATGCCGAAAAGTAGTGCTGCGCCACCATGCGCACTTCGCGGAACATCCCGTTCTGTCCCAGCAAGGTATCCAGCGCGCTTGCCTCGCCCAGCGGAGAGACGGTGACGTGCTGCGCGGCGAGATAGTCCGCGCGGCGCAGCGAGCGCGACAACGGATGGTCGCGACGCATCACCACCACCAGCGTCTCATCGAGCAGGCGTCGGTGGGAAATATGCTCGCCAGCGCGCAAGGGGCGATCCACCGCCAGATCCAGTGCGCCGGTGCTCAGTTCGCGCTCCACCTCATCGGCGGCCACGCGCCGGCTCACCACGCGCACACCGGGTGCCTCCCGGCCGATGCTGTCCATCAGTCTCGGCAAGGCAATCGATTCGAGGATGTCGCGAAAGCCGATCACGAACTCCATCTGCAGTCGCGCTGGGTCGAAACTGGGCTGTGCGTGGGCGCTGGCCATCAGGCCTTTGAGGTGCCCCTGCACCGCCGGCATCATCGCGCGCACCTTGTCGGTGGGCAGCAGGCGATTGCCCTGTCGTACGAATAGCGGGTCACCCAGTTGATCGCGCAGACGACGCAGGGCGTGGGTCACCGCCGGCTGGGTCAGGTGCAGCACGCGCGCTGCGGCGCTCACGCCGCCTTGCGTGTAGATCGCGTCAAGCACGCGGAACAGATTGAGGTCGATACGGCTGTCACGATCCATGCTCTGGCCCATTCTTCTGACTAATGTCTACCCATAAAGTATATTCATTTCAATTATTGGCCGCCCAAGGCGTACGCTCCCTGAGAGTTGAGGAGAACAGCCATGGATTTCGCCCCCGCCGAACGCACCCGCGAACTCACCGAACGCCTGCAAGGCTTCATGCGCGATGAGGTGCTTCCCGCTGAGCCCGTCTATATGGCGCAACTCACCGGCAGCGCCGACTATCGTCAGTGGCGCCAGCCCCCGGTGATGGAACAGCTCAAGTCGCGCGCGCGCGCCGCCGGCCTGTGGAACCTGTTTCTGCCCGACCTGGAAGACGGCCCCGGCCTGAGCAATCTGGACTACGCGCCGCTCGCCGAAATCATGGGCCACTCGTTCATCGCGCCCGAGGTGTTCAACTGCAACGCGCCCGACAGCGGCAATATGGAAGTGCTGCACCGCTACGCGTCTGCCTCGCAGCGCGAACAATGGCTGGCACCGCTGCTGCGCGGCGAGATCCGCTCCGGCTTTGCGATGACCGAACCCGATGTGGCTTCGTCCGATGCCACCAATATGCGCGCCACCGCCACCCTCGAAGGCGATGAAATCGTCTTGAACGGCCGCAAGTGGTGGACCACCGGCCTCGGCCATCCGCATTGCCGCTTCGTGATCTTCATGGGCCTGAGCGATGCGCAGGCCGAGCCGCATCGTCGCCACAGCATGGTGATCTGCCCGCTGGATGCGCCGGGTGTGCACATCGAACGCATGTTGCCGGTCTTCCACGACTACCACGAGCCCAGCGGCCACGGCGAACTGCACTTCGCCCATGTGCGACTGCCGCTGAGCAACGTGATACTCGGGCCCGGTCGAGGCTTCGACATCGCACAGGGGCGCCTGGGGCCCGGTCGCGTGCATCACTGCATGCGTGCGCTCGGCGCCGCAGAGCGCGCGCTATCGCTGCTATGCCAACGCGCGCAATCGCGTGTGGCCTTCGGGCAGCCGCTGATCAAGCTTGGYGGCAATGCGGATATCGTGGCCAACCTGCGCATGGCCATTGAACAGGCGCGACTGCTCACGCTGAAGACCGCATGGGTGCTGGACACGCAAGGCAGCAAGGCGGCGCTAAGCCTGATCTCGCAGATCAAGGTGGTGGTGCCTGCAGTGGCCCAACAGGCGGCTGATGCCGCCATCCAGATCCACGGCGGCGCCGGCCTTACCGACGATTTCCCGCTCGCCCAGCTCTACGCCTATGCACGCGTGCTGCGACTTGCGGACGGTCCGGACGAAGTGCATCGCGCCGTGGTCGCCAAGATCGAAGCCAAGGCTCAACTCGCTGCAGGAAACCTCGCATGACCGCCACTCCGGATCAGGCGCGCACCGTGCGCGAGGAAGACGCCTTCGATATCGCCCGCGTCGATGCGTTTCTCAAGCAACAGATCGATGGCCTGGTTGGCAGCCCCACCGTCAGGCAATTTCCGGGTGGCGCGTCCAATCTCACTTATCTGCTGAGCTACCCCGATCGCGAACTCGTGCTGCGCCGTCCGCCGCGCGGCGCCAAGGCAAAATCCGCGCACGACATGCTGCGCGAGGCGCGCGTGATGGGCGCGCTGAAAGCCAGCTATCCCTATGTGCCGGCCATCCTCGCGCGTTGCGACGACGACAGCGTGATCGGCCAGGACTTCTACGTGATGGAGCGGCTGAGCGGAACGATACTTCGCCGCGACCTGCCCGCCGAACTCGGACTCGATCGCGACGGCGTGCATGCGCTGTGCCTGGGCTTTATCGATCGCCTGATCGAACTGCATCAGGTAGATGCCACCCAGGCCGGACTGAAAGAGCTCGGCAAGGGCGAGGGTTATATCGCTCGCCAGCTCGCGGGTTGGAGCGAACGCTGGCGACAGGCGACCACGGAAGGTTCCGACCCGTGCGAGGACGTGATTGCCTGGCTCGATGCGCAGCAACCCGCGCATGACAACGCAAGCTGCGTGGTCCACAACGATTTCCGCTTCGACAACGTGGTGCTCGCCAGCGACAACCCGCTATCCATCATCGGCGTGCTGGATTGGGAACTGGCCACCATCGGCGATCCGTTGATGGACCTGGGCAGCTCGCTCGCCTATTGGGTGCAGGCCGACGACGACGCGGTGTTTCAATCGTTCCGCCGCCAACCCACCCACGAAGCCGGCATGCTCACGCGCCGCGAAGTGGTCGCCTACTACGGCGAGCGCACGGGCATGGATGTGTCGGGCTGGCGCTTCTACGAGGTTTTCGGCCTGTTCCGGCTGATGGTCATCATCCAGCAGATCTACCGGCGCTATGCGCTGGGGCAGACCACCAACCCGCAGTTCGCCGGCTTTGGCGATGCGGCGCGCTATATGGGCATGCGTTGTCGCCGCATCATGGCGGCGAAGGACTGACGCATGCGCGAGCTGCTGTTGATCCGACACGGACAGGCAAGCTTTCATGCCGAGGATTACGACCAGTTGTCACCGCTGGGCGAACGCCAGTCGCTGCTGCTGGGCGAATGGATGGCCGAATGTGGCGCGATGCCGGATCGGGTGGCGATGGGTCCGCGTGCGCGTCATCGCGACACCGCGCTGCCTTGCCTGCGCGCCGCCGGTGTCAGCACGCCTCCGATCACCCTGCCCGGCCTCGACGAAGTCGATCACCTGGAATTGCTGGCGCGTCTTCGACCCGAGCTGGCCGGTGCCGGTGCACTGCGCGCGGCGATGAAGCAGCAAGCCGATCCCTATCGCGCCTTTCAACAATTGTTCGTCGAAGCGCTCCGGCGCTGGACCAGCGGTGAGCACGATGCCGACTACAGTCGCAGCTGGCAGGACTTTCGGCGCGACGTGCTGGACGCGCTTGAG
Organism: Dyella sp. 01N36; assembly: GCF_056399745.1. NCBI lineage: Bacteria > Pseudomonadati > Pseudomonadota > Gammaproteobacteria > Lysobacterales > Rhodanobacteraceae > Dyella > Dyella sp. 01N36. The sequence continues at coordinate 11,896 of NZ_JBFTRY010000017.1, read as the reverse complement.
CAGCTTACCCAGTCGCCCGCCGAAACGATCTGGGCCTTCACCTCAGGTGGCCCCATCGCCGTGATCGCGGGCGCCCTGCTGCAGGCACCGGAGGCCAAGACCTTCGATCTCAGCTGGTCGCTCGTGAACACCGGGGTGACGCGCCTTCGACTAGGCTCCCGCGGCGCTCAGCTGGCGACGTACAACACATGGCCGCACCTGGAGCGCACGCGTGACGCATCGCTGGTGACCCTGCGATGAAACGACCGCCTCCACGCGCCCATAAGGCACATCGCACGACTCGGACTGGACCTCTCTCAGGAACCCTCACTCCATGACCACATCCAACACCTTCGACCTCGCCGGCAAGATCGCCATCGTCACCGGCGCCAGCCGCGGCATCGGCGCCGAGATCGCCAAGTTGCTCGCCACCCATGGCGCGCACGTCATCGTCTCCAGCCGCAAACAAGCCGACTGCCAGAGCGTGGTGGACGAGATCGTGGGCCTGGGCGGCAAGGCCGAAGCCGTGGCCTGCCATATCGGCGAGATGGAACAGATCGAGGCGCTCTATGCGCACGTCGAGAAGACGCATGGTCGACTGCATATCCTGGTCAACAACGCGGCGACGAATCCGTACTTCGGCCACATCATCGATACCGATCCCTCGGTGTTTCAGAAAACCGTCGATGTGAATATCCGTGGCTATTTCTACATGTCTACGCACGGTGCGCGCCTGATGGCGAAGAACGGCGGCGGTTCCATCATCAACGTGGCCTCGGTGAACGGCGTGGTGCCGGGCTTCCAGCAGGGCATCTACTCGATCACCAAGGCCGCGGTGATTTCCATGACCAAGGCCTTCGCCGTGGAATGCGCGGAGCAAGGCGTACGTTGCAATGCTTTGCTGCCTGGCCTGACCGATACCAAGTTCGCGTCGGTGCTGGTCAATACACCCGCCATCCTCAAGCAGGCACTCGCCCACGTGCCGATGCGCCGCGTGGCGCAGCCGTCGGAAATGGCTGGGGCCGTGCTGTATCTCGCGTCCGATGCCGCGTCCTATACGACGGGCAGCGTGCTCAATGTCGATGGCGGCTATCTCTGCGTCTGACCCAAGGAACCTTCATGAGCCAGCTACAGAATCAACGCGTCGCGGGCAAGCGCGCCTTCGTAACCGGTGCGGCCGGCGGCCTTGGTACCGCGATCTCACACATGCTGGCGCGGCATGGCGCCAAGGTCTTCGTCACCGACGTGAACGCCGCTGCCGCTGCGGCGCTCGCCGATGACATCAATCGCGATGCAGGCGCCACGGTTGCCTGGTCCAGTGCGCACGATGTCAGCGACGAAGCCGCCTGGAAAGACACGCTCACGCAGGCTGCACAAGCCATGGGCGGCGTGTCGGTGCTGGTCAACAACGCCGGCATCGGCTCGCTGGGCGGCGTGGAGAACATCGAGCTGAAGGAATGGCGCCGCGTGATGGGCATCAACCTCGAAGGCGTGATGCTCGGCTGCAAGCACGCGATGCCATATCTGCGCGACGCGCAGCCAGGCTCGATCGTCAATATCTCATCGCTGGCCGCGTTCAAGACCGATCCGAGCTTTACCGCATACAACACCTCCAAGGCCGCGGTGGCTGCACTGAGCAAATCCGTTGCGGTCGATTGCGCGCATCAGAAGATCGATGTGCGCTGCAATTCCATCCATCCCGCCTTCATCCGCACCGGCATCGTCGCGCCGATCTTCGCGAGCATGGGCGAGGCAGACGCTACCCGCCGCCTGTCGCGCGTCAACCCGATGAATCGCCTGGGCGAGCCCGATGACGTCGCCTATGCGGTGCTTTATCTAGCCTCGGACGAAAGCCGCTTTGTCACCGCCGCCGAACTGATGGTCGATGGCGGCGCCCGCGCCGTCTGACCAGGAGACCACCATGAGCTTCAAGAATCGCCAGCTGCTGTTAAAGACCCGTCCCGAAGGCCTGGTCAGTCTCGATCATTTCGACCTGCACGAAACCACCACCGCCGAACTGACGGATGGCCAGGCCCTGGTGAAGGTGTTGTATCTGTCCATGGATCCCACCAACCGCGTGTGGATGAGCGACGTCCCGCAGTACATGCCGCCGGTCGCTATTGGCGAGGTGATGCGCGGCCTGGGTATCGGCCGTGTGGTGGCATCGAAATCCGCGAACTATGCGGTGGGCGATCTGGTGCAAGGCCTGGTGGGTTGGCAGGACTATGCCCTGCTCGATGAAAACAAGATGGGCTACTGGGTGAAGTTGCCACCCAAGCCGCCGGTGGCACTGCCCACCTTGCTCGGCGCCTGCGGCTTCAGCGGCATCACCGCCTATTACGGCCTGGACGAAATCGCGCCGGTGCAAGCCGGTGAAACGCTGGTGGTGTCCGCCGCTGCGGGTTCGGTGGGTTCCATCGCCGGACAGATCGGCAAACTGCGCGGCGCGCGCGTGGTCGGCATCGCCGGTGGCGCGGAGAAATGCCGCCACCTGGTGGAAGACCTCGGCTTCGATGCTGCGGTCGACTACAAAGCCGATGACTTCAAACAGAAGCTCGCGGCCGCCACCCCGGATGGCGTGCACGTCGATTTCGAAAACGTCGGTGGACCGGTGATGCGCGCCGTGTTGTCGCGCATGGTCAACGGCGGGCGCGTGGCGCTGTGCGGACTGATCGCCAACTATGCAGGCGGTGGACGCGGGCAAGACGATTACAGCGTGATCATCGTCAAGCGTCTAACCGTGCGCGGCTTCCTGGCGTTCGATTACAAGGATCAGGCGCGCGCGGTGCGGGATCTGGTGGGCTGGGTGGTCAGCGGCAAGATCAAGGCCGGCGAAACCGTGGCGGATGGGTTGGAGAACGCGCCCGTGGTGCTCAATCGGCTGTTCGACGGAAGCCATACCGGCAAATTGGTGTTGAAGGTGAGTGACGACAACTGAGGTTGCGTGGGTCGCGCACAGGGTGCGCTCCTACAATGTCGCGAGGCACCCCTGTGGGAGGGCACCCTGTGCCCGACAGCCACCTGCACAAAAACCAGGCGCCCCGGCTTCCACCGGGGCGCTCGGCCTTTACGGGCTTGCTTCCGGCACCGGCGGCGGCTCTACCGCCTTAGGTTTGCGCGCCCGCCAATAGCCGCCCTTGCTCCACGCTTCGAAACCCCAGCGCAACCAGCCGATCAAGGCATTGGCCAGCCACAGCGCCCACAACAGCATGGCGATCTTGTAGACCCACAGCGACACGCTCAACACCCCGCCCTGCGGCAAAACGCTGTCGGTCTGATCGGCAAACCAGTTGAGCTGCCACGCGGTGGATTCGTTGCCACTCACATGCATGTCGGGCAGACCGAGCAGACCCTTGGGCACAGCCGAGATCAGCACGACGATGGCCACCAGCGTGACGATACTCAGCGCGATCTGCGCGAGGTTGAAGCTTGCACGATAGCGCTCCGGCAGGACGTGACGCGCGCGCAGCCCCAACAGGATCAACCACACGACCACGACGGCGTACGCACCCCACGCGAATGCGGAAAAGCCCAGGCCCAAGAGCAGCCACTGATGAAAACGCAGCGGCGTGGGCGTGTAGCGGGCCAGCAGCCATGCGGCCATCAGCAGCACGATGAGCTGCGACCAGTACAGCACGGCCGGACCCATGCGCGGCCCCCAGGTCCACAGCACCCAGCGGCTTTCGGGGAGCGTGTGACGCAACTGGATATTCGCAGCCGGTGCATTCAGTTCGAAGAGCGGCGTGCGCGTACCAAACGCCACACCTTGCGGCTCACGCAGGCGCAACGTGTAGACATGCGTGCCCGGCAGCAGCGGCAGGCTGAGCTTGTCGTCGCGTATCGCCAGACTCAAAGCGATGGCATCACGCCTGGCCTCCAGCAGTTCGGCACCCTTCGGCAAGCCGATGGCGTGCTCGCCGCCGCGCGTGCTGCGCGCCGTGAGCGTGAGCAGGGTTTCCGTGCTGCGCTCGCCTGCGCGGCTTTCCACGTCCACCCGGTCGAAGGCCAGGCTGTCACCGGCGATGGCCTTGGGTTGCGTCACCGTGACATGCAGGCTCTCGCCCGGCAGCGGCTGGAAGCGCAGGCCCTGATCGTCCTGGCTGGACGGTACGCCCTTCGCGTCCAGATGCCACATGGGCGAGGACTGCAATACCCAAGTCTCCGCGCGTTCGCCCAGTCCGGGTGCCGTCAAGGAGAGCACGTCGGCGCGATCCAGACGGCTCGTCCAGCTCTTGCTGTTTTCGCTGGCATTGAAGGTGACGCCAATGCGGCCATCGTGCACACGGGCGGCGTCACCCAGGGGATGCTCGCCGGGCAGCAGCGGCAGGTCCAGACTGAAACCGCCTTCGTTGGGGGCGATGCGTTGCACCGTGTTGCGCACCGTCCACTCGCTGCCCAGCACCAGCGTGCGCGTGAGCCGGACATACGGCGGGAATGCCTGCGTCATGGCAGTGGGTGTGCTGCCGTCTTTCATCACGCGCACTCGATTGAACGTGAGGCTATCGCCGAGCAGGCGACCATCGGCCACACCATCGGGTTTCCAGCCATTGCCGTTGAACACGATGTGCTGCGGACGCAGCGGGAAATGCAGCGTTGCGACGTCGGCCGATGATGCGCTGTACCGCAGCGATACGTGATGCACGCCACGCTCCAGCCTGACCAGCACGCCATCGTCGTCGCGCGTCAACGCAGCGTCCCGGTTATCGACCGCCACGGTCTGCAACATCAATACAGGACCGCCCAAAGGCAACGGCACGGCAACGTCGGTACCGGCGTGCATTTCCATATCGACGATCAGCTGATCGCCATTCGCCAGGAACGTGGCCTGCGCCACAGCCGCGCAATCAGGCGCGCACTTGGGTGCCTCGGTGAGACGGTTGCGCAACTGCACAAGCATGCCGTCGTTCGGCGTGGCCTGCGCATGGGCGCCGTGCGGCACCAAGGCGAGCACCAGCAACGCCGTCGCGCTACCGCGTATGCGCACACCGCGCCACTGTCCCTGCAGCGTTGGCCACAGGCGCGAGGCCAGTCTGGCCAGCAGCATGAGCAGCAAGGCCAGCATCGCCACGCGCAACAGGCGAACCAGCCATGCGGGTGCAATGACCAGATGCGTGGTTTGATCGACCGTGACCGGACCTGACCAGGCGAGGCGATAGTCGTTGCCGACATCCCAATCGGGCGTGCCGCGACCGGCCTGGATGATGCTGCGGGCGTCCGACTCCTGCCCGACATTGATCAGCGAGCCGGTGACGGTGACCGACTCCAGTGAGCGCTGAGGCTTTACCTTCTGCAGGATCATTGGCGGCGGCTGACCGCCAACGATGCCCGCGGACGGCGCGATCATCGCAGGCGCGGCTTCTTCGGACGCCGATGCATCCGCTGGCGGTGGCGGTGGCGGTGGAGGCGCGGGCTGAGCGATGTAGCCCGCCTGTTCCACCATGTCGACCCGTGCCTGGAGCCTACGACTCACTTCCGACTGGACGCCGCTTTGAATACGCCCTTCTTCCAGCTGCGGATGCAGCGCGTATTCCATTTGCGCAGCCGCGAATGGCAGCGTCCACAGCACAGCGATCACCAACAGCGCCATCGCGCCGACGCGTGACGCCCACCTCAACCTGCCTTCGGGTAACGCACGCACCAGCAGCGCCAGTGCAAATGCCAGTGCCAGCGTCCAGCGGGGCGCGCCGGCCTCGTGTTGTGCGAGCGCGAGAAAACCCAGCGCAACGAGCGCCCACGGCCAGCCCAGCAAGCGTCCGGCGAGCAGCGCAATCAGCGCCACCACGAACAGGTCGAGCAGACTCCATTGCGCCACCCAGGAGTCGGGCGAATGATCGGCGCCCGACGCACCGATCAGGCGATAACCATAAGGGAGGTGCAAGGTGGTCTCGATGTTCTCCAACGGCAGCAACCAACCGCCCGCTGGCGCGTTACCACGTTCGGACAGTCGCAGCCCTGCCGTGAGGTTGAGCCGGGCGTCGCGCAGTTCGACACCGCTGCGACCGTTGCCGCGGTCGGTCACCAGCAGCGGGCGCTCCGGCTGCGATGCGTTTTGCAATTGCCACGGCGCAGCGACATCCAGTCGCTGACTGCGGCGCAATGAGCCAGTCAGACGATCGGCGGCAGTAAAACCCTTGCCATCGAAGTCAAGCCACAACTGGCGATGCAGCGTGATCTGATCGCCCTGCCCGCCCTCACCACCGCGCATGCCTTGTTCGATGCTGAGGCCGTGGTTCGCATCGAGGGCGAATGCCGGCAGATCCACCCACAGGTCCGGCACATCGGCCTGGCCAGCGTCGGTAGGCTGTCCTTCGACGCGTGTGGTGCGAAACGAGAGGTGGTCTTCGTAACTCCAGATTTCCTGGGCGGGCCAAGGGGCGCCAGGCAGGTTCAGACTGATCTGTTTTGGCACTTCGGTACTGCGCGCGCCCAAGGTGATTGCCCACTGGCCAGGACGCAGCTGCACGCGAAGGCGTCCGTCACTTTCCAGTCGTGCCGGCAAGCCGCCTTCGATAAACGTGGCGACAAACCCTTTGGGCAAGACCGGTCCGAGCAGTTGTTCGCGCGAACTGCCGGTGACGTTGAGTTGCAGCTCGGTCTGCAGATCGGCCGGCATGCCATCTTGCAGTCGCCGGAACACGCGCATGGACAAGGCATCTGCCACGCGTTGGGCCTCAGCGGCCTCGCCCAGCGTCAACTGCGCGCCGTTGCGTTCGACACGCGTCACGGGAGTGCCGTCCAGTGTCAGCGTGACGAGACCGATGGAAACAGGCACCTCCAGGCGCGCTGGTCGGTTTTCCCAGGGCAGCGTGCCGTGTAGCGCGTAGTCGCCCGGCTCGAGCAGCAAGGCCGGCTTTTCGTCGTGGTCCAGCACGACCATCGGCTTGCCGTTGACACCCACCTGCTGTGGCCAGTTGCGCTCGTCACCGGGCAGCGCCACCCAACTGCGCCCATCCACATGGACGTCCAGACTGAAGCGGGCTCCAGCCTTGCCGGCGTCAAGGGTAAGCCGCCCGGGCCACGCACACTGTCGGTCTGCCGTGGTACCGCTTGCAGTGCTCAGCACCGGGCACGCATGCTCCGGCACTTCATGCAACACCCAATCCTGCCAATCCTTCAACGGTGGTGGTACGTCCTGCGCCATGGCTGGCGCGATCAACAACACAAGCGGGCACAGCCATTCCCACGGACGACGCATGTCTCTCTCCCTGACTACCCGGGTGGGCCGGCTCAGTGTAGGTGCCGGCAGAAGGTGGCGGAAAGCACCCTCGCCAGGTCTAACGGGCCAGTCGGGGAAAAGGGTTCGAGGCCGCRCACAAAAAAACCGGGCGGCTTCTGGCCGCCCGGTTGGGTAACACTCGCTTGCCCCTGAAGCTCAGCGTAGGATCGCGGCGGCGTCCTGCTTGCGCACCAGCGCGTTGCACAGCAAGGTCGATTCGCTGGCCTGGGCCAGGCCGCGATCGGCGCCGCTCACGTCCTTCGCGCGATCCTTGAAGAACGCCTGCAGACGATCGGCTTCATCCTGCGAGCAGCCGCCGCCACCGACCAGGTCGGGCAGTCGACCGCCCGAGAAGCTGCCGGTGCGGTCCACGATCTTGTCGTAGTTGGTGGTGGTCCACTGCCACGACGCATCGCGTTCGGCGCGGGTGTCGCGGCTGCCGTGCAGCAGCATCGACATCTCGCCGACCTTGACCTTCTTGTCGAGGGCGAAGTTGCGCACCTGCAAGGTCAGCGACGGATCGTTCGCTTCGGCCAGGCCATCGAGCATGGCATTGCGCAGGGCCGGATCGCTGGTCTGCGGCACTTCGGCGATGAGTGCGTCCACGGCCGGCTTGCCGCGTTCCTGCACGGCGACGCCCAGTGACGTGCCCAGCAGATCCGCGTCGGCGGCCGCAAGATCCAGGCGACCATCGGCCTTGCGCTTGAGCGCGGCATCACCCTGCTTGAGCAGTTCGGCACGCACTTCCGGCAGCTTGACCGTCAACGCGAGTTCGTCGGCCAGCGTGCTGCGCAGCAGCGAGTCGCTATCGGCTTCGTTGGCCTTGCGCTGGTAGCCCAGCTGCTGCATGCGCGGCAGATAGGCGGCCTTGGCCCAGGCGGCGAGCTTGGCGCGCTCGGCATCGGTCTGCGCCAGGTTGCGATAGATCCAGTTGAAGGTGGTCAGCGGTGCGGTGGCCACTTCGCGGGTCTTGGACGAAGTCAAGGGCTTGAGCGCGGCGAGCACGTCGCCCGCATCGATGTCACCGTGCTTGAAGGTGGCGTAGACGGCATCGGCATAGGCGAGCTGCTCGGCGTCGTCGAGCTTGCCGATCTGCTTGCCCAGATTGCCGAGGTCGCCCTTGGTCATCGCGAAACGGTAGTAGCCGCTGCCGTTGGCATTGGGCAGCACCCACGTAGCCTTGCTGGCGCCCTCGAGCACCATCGAGCCGGTGGCCTGGTCGAGCAGTTCGCAGCTCACCTTGCTGCCGCTGGCGGTGCCGTAGCGCACGCACATCGGCACACCCCAGACCTGCTTGTCGTCACCCTTGCTGCCGGTGGGCAGGTAACGGCTCTGGCTGAGCTTGAGCACGGTCTTGCCGCCTTCCTGGGTCAGCTCGGTCTGCACATACGGCACGCCCGGCTGGTTAAGGAAGCTCTTGAACGCCTGCTTGAAGTTGTCGCCCTTGTCGGCCGCCTTGGCGATGGCGTTGATCAGATCGTCGGCCGTGGCGTTGCCGAACCTGTGCTCCTGGATATAGGCGCGCATGCCCTGCTGGAACGTCGCCTCGCCGACGTAGCCTTCGAACATGCCCAGCACCGCCGCACCCTTCTGATAGGTGATGCTGTCGAAGGCGGTTTCGATRTCGCCATTGCCGGTGATCGGCTGGCGGATCTTGCGCGTGGTGACCAGGCTGTCGCCGTTCATCGCACCCTGCGCGCCGCGCACGCGGTCGAGATCGGCGCGGTATTCCGGATGCACCTTCTGCGTCACCTTCTGCTGCATCCAGGTGGCGAAGGCTTCGTTGAGCCACAGGTCGTCCCACCAGGCGAGCGTGACGGTATCGCCCGTCCACTGGTGGGCCAGCTCATGCGCAGTGACATTGAACGAGCCGCGCACGTAGTTGGCCGGGGAATCCGGATCGATCAGCAGCAGCCAGTCGCGGAAGGTGACCAGGCCCGCGTTTTCCATCGCGCCCGCGGAGAAATCCGGCGCGGCCAGCAGGTCGAGCTTGTCCCACGGATAGCCGAAGCCGTAGTAGTCCTCCAGCGTGTGGATGATCGTCGGCGTTTCGCCGAGCACATGCTGCAGGCGATGGCCTTCGCCCTTGGCAGCCACGCCGCGAAGTTCCAACGCAGCAGTGCGGTACTGGTTGGACGAAATATCCGGCCCCTTCACCACATCCCACGGACCCACGCCGAAGGCGACCAGATAGGTCGGCAGCGGCTTGGTGGTGGAGAAGGTCAGCCGCTTCCAGCCGTCGCCGGCCTTTTCTTCCTTCACCTGCTTGGTGTTGGCCACGCCCACTTCGTCGTTGGGAATGGTCAGGCGGACATCGAACGGCGTCTTGAAGCCGGGCTCGTCGAAGCCGGGGAAAGCGAAGCGCGCGCTGATCGGCTCCATCTGCGTCATCGCGTACGGCTGGCCTTCGTGGCTGACCTTGTACAGGCCCTGCAGCTGCTGGTTGAGCGGCGCGGTGTAGTTGAACGCCAGCGTCAGCTCCTGCGGCTTGAGCGTGCCGCCGAAATCGATGCGCACCACGCCTTCCTTCGGCGCCGCTTCCACGTATTTCGCCGCGTGCGCCTTGCCCGCCGCATCGGTCACGGTGACCTTGCTGACCTTCAGCTCACGGCCGTGCAGCCACAGGTGATCGGACGCCTGGGTCAGCTTCACCTTGATCACGGTGGTGCCGGAAAAATCCTGCTGGCGCGGGTCCACCTTGAAGTCGAGCTGGTAGGACTCCGGCTGGGCCCAGCCCGGCAGGCGGCCATGCGGCTGGTCGTCGGCGGCAGGTGCGGCGAGGGCGGCGCCGCAGCAAGCGGCAAGGGCGGTAAGAACGAGTGGACGGACAAAACGGCGCATGCGCAAAAGCTCCCCTTGGGTAAAGCAAACGCCGACCCTAGGTGCTGCCGTGATTTTCGACACAGTGCCAAAAGGCATGATCGGGCTGTCTTCAGCCAAGTCCTACCACGGGCAGGCGCAGACCTCGGCGCTTGGCGCCCGGCGAGACTGATGGCGCCCCAGGCATTGCCTATGACGATCATCAACCCCACAATCATAGGCGACACCTATCACAAGAACATCGGCTCCGCCCATGAACCTGCGCGACCTCAGCTACCTCGTTGCTCTCGCCGAACACCGCCATTTCGGTCGTGCGGCGGAAGCCAGCTTCGTCAGCCAGCCCACCCTGTCCACCCAGATCAAGAAGCTGGAGGACGAACTGGGCGTGGCGCTGGTCGAGCGCACCCCGCGCAAGGTGTTGCTGACCGAAACCGGTCGCGAGATCGCCCGCCGCGCGCGCGGCGTGCTGTCGGAGATCGACGAGATCAAGGCGATTGCGCAACGCACGCGCGATCCGGAATCGGGCACGCTGCGACTGGGCATCTTCCCCACGCTGGGACCGTACCTGCTGCCGCACCTGGTGCCCCTGGTGCGAAAGAATTTTCCGCGTCTGGAGCTGCTGCTGGTTGAAGAAAAAACCGAGCAGGTGATCCGCATGCTGCGCGAGGGCTCGCTCGATGTGGGCATCCTCGCGCTGCCGCTGCACGAAGACAGCTTGCACACGCAGTTCCTGTTCGAGGAGCCCTTTGTGCTCGCCGTGCCGGAAGACCATCCGCTGGGGCTCAAGCACAAACGCCTGAAGCTCGACGACCTGGCCGACGAAAGCCTGCTGCTGCTCGAAGACGGTCATTGCATGCGCGATCAGGCCCTGGAGGTATGCCAGCTCGCCGGTGCGGGCGAACGCTCCGGTTTTCGCGCCACCAGTCTGGAGACTCTGCGCCAGATGGTCGCCGCGAATGTGGGCATCACCCTGCTCCCCACGCTCGCCATCAAGCCGCCGGTGGCGCGCACCGACAACGTGCGTCTGCTGGAATTCGCCGGCCGTGCGCCGAGTCGCCGCATTGCGCTGGTATGGCGCAAGAGTTCGTCGCTGGGGACTTTCCTCAAGCGCTTCGCCGAAGTGATCGGCGATCTGCCGGAAGGTCTGCTCGAGCCGGGCATTGTCGAGGGCAAGCCCGCCGTAAAGTCAGGGCGCTGACGCAGCATGCAACGCTTCATCCTGGTCGGCCTGCTGCTGATTGCACTGCTCGGCGGCTTCAACTGGTGGCGCCATCGCGCCATCACGCACGCCCCCGGCATGCTGGCGACGGACGTGCCCGCGCAGATCGACCTCGGCGAGAGCAACACCTTGCAACGCGGTGACTTCAGATTGCAGACACGTGCACGCTTCGAGCTCATCGCACGGGTACTGTCACGCGAAGACTACCGGTTCGATGCCGGCGCAGCACTGGCGCCGACGGATCTCGCGCTGGGCTGGGGGCGCATGTCCGACAGCGACGTGTTGTCGCAAATCCAGGTCAGCCAGGGCAATCGTTTTTACCACTGGCACGTCGATCATTTTCCGATACCGCGTCGTGAGATCGAGCAATCCAGCGCCAATATGCACATGATTCCCGCCGACGACACCGCTCGTCGCGAACTGGACCATGTGCGTGCGGGAGAAGTGATCCACCTGCAAGGCTTTCTGGTCGACGCGAGTCGTGCCGATGGCTGGCGCTGGCGCACGTCGATGACGCGCGACGATACGGGTGATGGGGCGTGTGAGCTGGTTTATGTGGAGAGTATCGAGCCGGTATCGCCGTGAGGCGAAGAGCGTCGCGCACAGGGTGCGCTCCCACAAGGTGCGGCACCCTTCCCTGTGGGAGCGCACCCTGTGCGCGA
>NZ_JBFTRY010000016.1:0-75291 GCF_056399745.1 Dyella sp. 01N36 | reverse complement strand
GTTCACGCGCAGCGCGTTGTTGGCACGATCGCCCACGTCGGCATGCGTTTCGGCGCTGGACTTCACGTAGGTGCCGATGCCGCCGTTCCACAGCAGGTCGACCGGCGCCTTCAGGATGGCGCTGAGCAGGTCGTTCGGCGCCAGCTGGGTCACGTCCGGCTTGAGGCCGAGCACCGCACGCACTTCCGGCGAAATCGGGATCGATTTGAGCGTACGCGGATACACGCCGCCGCCCGCGGAAATGAGCTGCTTGTTGTAATCGTCCCAGCTCGAACGCGGCAGCTTGAACATGCGCTCGCGCTCGACGAAGGAACGCTCGACATCCGGGTTCGGATCGAGGAACACATGGCGATGGTCGAATGCCGCCACCAGCTTGATATGGCGCGACAGCAACATGCCGTTGCCGAACACGTCGCCCGACATGTCGCCGACGCCCACGCAGGTGAAGTCCTGCGACTGGCTGTCACGGCCCAGTGCACGGAAGTGGCGCTTGACCGACTCCCACGCGCCCTTGGCGGTGATGCCCATGCCCTTGTGGTCGTAACCATTGGAGCCGCCCGAGGCGAACGCGTCGCCCAGCCAGAAACCGTGCTCGACCGAAATCGCGTTGGCGATATCGGAGAACGTGGCCGTGCCCTTGTCGGCAGCCACCACCAGGTACGGATCGTCGTTGTCATGGCGCACCACATCGTGCGGCGGCACCACCTTGCCTTCGATCAGGTTGTCGGTGATGTCGAGCAGGCCGCTGATGAACATGCGGTAGCACGCGATGCCTTCGGCCAGCTGCGCGTCGCGATCGCCGTTCACCGGCGGACGCTTCACGAAGAAGCCGCCCTTGGAACCGACCGGCACGATCACGGTGTTCTTCACCATCTGCGCCTTCACCAGGCCCAGCACTTCGGTGCGGAAGTCTTCGCGACGATCTGACCAGCGCAGGCCGCCGCGCGCCACGGCACCAAAGCGCAAGTGGATGCCTTCCACGCGCGGCGCGCTGACGAAGATTTCGCGATACGGCACCGGCTTGGGCAGATCCGGCACGCGGTGCGAATCGAACTTGAAGCTGATGTAGCTGCGGTACTGGTCGTTCCACTGCTGGAAGAAGCTGGTACGCAGGGTGCCGCGGATCAGTGCCACAAAGCTGCGCAGGATGCGGTCGTCGTCGAGGCTGGAGACCGTTTCCAGCAGCGTGCCGATGGTCTCTTCGATCACCGCCAGCTGCTCGTCGCGCGGCTTGGACAGCGCCGCCGCCAGGCCATCGATGAGGGCCGGATGTGCCTGGCGCAGCGGCTCGGGAATCAGCACCTGCATTTCGCCGCGCAGCAGGTCACCGGCGCGCTTGAGCTCATCCGTCGACAGCGACTCGCGGCGCGGATCGAACTTGGCCAGGAACAGCTCCACCAGCAGGCCGGCAATCGCCGGATAGCGGTTGAACGCGTCTTCCATATAGCTCTGCGAGAACGCCACGCCGGTCTGCAGCAGGTACTTGCAGTAGCCGCGCAGCATGGCGATCTGGCGCCAGCTCAGCTTGGCGCCGAGCACCAGGCGATTGAAGCCGTCGTTCTCGGCGTTGCCGCGCCAGATCTGCTCGAAGGCGTCTTCGAACAACTGGTCAACCTGCTCCACGCTGAAAGCGAGGCTGCCGGCGGTCTGCACTTCGAAGTCCTGGATGTACAGCATGCTGTCGCCGACATGGATGTCGTACAGGTGCTCGGTGAGCACGCGCAGGCCCAGGTTTTCCAACTGCGGCAGCACTTCGGACAACGCGATGTCGCCGCCGCTGCGATATATCTTGAAGCGCAGTTCTTCCGGGCGCGAGGCCGGGTGATAGAACGACATGCGCACGGCGTCGTCGCCCTTGAGCAGCGACAACTGGTGCACGTCTTCGGCGGCGGTGGCCGGCGAGACGTCTTCCACATAACCGGCGGGCAGCGCCTTGGCGTAGCGATTGGCCAACACCACGCCGTCGTGGTCGCCCAGGGTGCGCACGAGTTCATCGCGCACATCGTCGTGCCAGTTGCGCACGATGGTGGCCACGCCCTTCTCGAGCTCGGCCACGTCGTAATGCACCTGGTCGCCGATCTTCGGACGCACCACGACATGCAGGCGCACCAGCGCCGCTTCGCCCATCAGCACGGACGAATCGAGGCTTTCGCCGCGCATGGCATCCTTCAGCAGCGCTTCGATGCGTTCGCGCACCGTGGTGTTGAAGCGGTCACGCGGCACATAGACGATGCAGGTGACGAAACGGCCATAGCGGTCGCGGCGCACGAACAGGCGCGTGCGTGCGCGCTGGCGCAGTTCCAGCGTGCCCAAGGCGGTGGTGTAGAGCTCTTCGTCGCTGCTCTGGAACAGTTCGTCGCGCGGCAGCGTTTCCAGGATATGGCGCAGCGCCTTGCCCGAATGCGAGTCGCGCTTGAGGCCGGAGCGCTCCATGGCGTATTCGAACTTCTGGCGTACCAGCGGCACATCCTGCGGACGCGCCATATAGGCGTTGGACGAGAACAGGCCGAGGAAGCGCTGTTCGGCCACCGGCTTGCCGTTGGCGTCGAACTTGAGCACGCCCACGTAATCCATGTAACCCGGACGATGCGCGTGCGAGCGCGCATTGGTCTTGGTCAGGATGATGGCGTCGGTCGAACCGGACTGCGGCAGGTCGCTGGCCACCAGCGAACGCAGCGAACGTGGTGCGAGCGAGCGCTCGCTCTTGTGCAGGATGCCCATGCCCGAGCTTTCATTGGCACGCAGCACTTCCTCGCCGTCGGCTTCGGTCACTTCGTATTCGCGGTAACCGAGGAAGGTGAAGTTGTCGTCGGCCAGCCAGCGCAGGAAGGCGGAGGCCTCCTTCACGGCGGCGGCGTCCAGCGGCAGCTGGCGCGACGGCAGGTCGTCGGCGGTGGCGAGCGCCTGGTCGCGCATTTTCTTCCAGTCGGCGACGACCACGCGCACGTCTTCCAGCGCGCCTTCGAGTTTGGCCTTGAGCTTGGCCAGCTCTTCGTCGTCGGCCACGCGGTCCACTTCGAAATGCATGACCGATTCGGGCTGGCCGTCGGGGGCGCCGATCTTAAGCAGCTTGCCGGAGGCATCGCGTGCCACTTCCACCACCGGATGGATCACGGCGTGGATCTGCAATTGCTCGGTCGCGACCATGGTGACGGTGTCGACCAGGAACGGCATGTCGTCGGTGACGACCTGGATGTAGCTGCGGCCGGCGTGGCCCGTGGCCGGGTTGACCACACGCACCGCGGCGCGGCCCGGCTGACGCTGCTGCATGAAGCTGAGCAGGTCGGCGATCAGGGCAGCCCACTCGCGGGCGGTATGGAGCTGGAGGTCGCCGTCGGCGATGCGCGCGAAGAAAGCGCTGATAAAAAATTGCGCCTCATCAAGGCGCCCGGTAGGAAATCCGCTTTGCTTCAGTTCTTCGAAAACAACACTGGGGAACGAGCTGTTGCTAGCCGCACGAATMGCGTTCATGGCATCTACTGTGTTGGGGAGACGGAATGAGGCCGGGAGCCTGTTCTCGATCTCCGCATAACCCGTGTTGCTCACCTGCGCCCGCTAGCGAGTGCCGTGTGGCGCAGCGCCTGACTGGCTGTCAGGTCCAGCCGCACGGCACTCGCTAGCGGGCGCAGGTGAGCAACCCTCCGGGCCGGATTTGTTTGCCCACCATCCATCGTCATCACTCGGTTGTGTATCGACATACACGCCCTCGTTCTTCCTTGTCTGGCGGGCAAACAAATTCCGGCACGGGTCATGCGGAGATCGAGAACAGGCTCCAAAAAGCCTCAAAAGAATACGCCTCGCGCCATACCTTATCCACCTTTGCGAAAGATGCACTTCAGCTTGCGGCAGGCCATGACGCCCGTGCAGCAATGGCTGTGCATCGGAATCTTCGCGACGTTTGCGTGACAGCCCAGTGCATCGGCAACGTTTGTGTACGCGGACGAAAAACTTGCTGCGCTCGCGTGTTGCCGTTGCAGCGCCGCTGATTCCCGTCCATCGCGGGCCACCGATACCGCTGCGTATGTCACGACAGCGACGCATGCAAAACGTTGCAGCGCAGCAGATGAAATCATCGACTGACTGACCGCCATGCCGGCAACCCTGGTCCCGGCTTTCGCTGGCCTGGGAGCGCGTTGTAAGCAAGCGCGCTGCCGCTGCAACCGGACCATCGGCACAGGCGTTCGCAAGCCACCGCAGGCACCATAAAGCGGACGGCCGTCCCCCTGTCTTTGTGGCCGACACCCTTCCTTCACGGAATTCAGCCAAAATTAGCTCGCACGTCCCGTTGGGAGTACAGCCACCCAACCCAGCGGAACACATAGGACGCGTCTGAATGGCCCTGGGAGGCCGATCCGGCGTATCAGGGGTGTCTCTACAAATTGTAAACTGTACGGTATAGTCCAAGCTCGCCTGCCTGAACGAGCCACGGCTTTACCGACCCTGCCCTTCCCGGCCTGCCCGTTCACGGGACGCTCGGACTAGCGGGGCCGTTGCGTGTTCGTTGCAAGCCCCCTTTGTCGTCGCCCGGAGAGGCGTCGACGCGCTGCATCCCCGACCACATTAAAAAAGAAATGGAGCCCACATGAAGTCCACGTCACTGCGCACACCTCTGCTGTGCCTTGGCCTGCTCTCACTGGCCGCCTGTGGCAAAGGCAAGGATCAAGGCCCGCCGCAGGCGCCGCCGCCGGAAGTCGGTGTCGYCAAGGCCCAGGCCCAGAGCACGCCGCTAGCCAAGGATCTTGTGGGCCGCGTGTCGGCTTACCGTAGCGCCGATGTGCGCGCCCGCGTGTCGGGTGTGCTGCTCAAGCGCGTCTATCAGGAAGGCACCGACGTCAAAGCCGGCCAGGTCATGTTCGAGATCGACCCGGTGATCTACCAGGCAGCGCTGGACTCGGCCAAGGCCAATCTGGCCGCCGGCCAGGCGACCTACGTGAACTTCCACAACCTGGCCGAGCGCGACCGCAAGCTGCGCCCGCAGAACTACATCTCGCAGTCCGACCTCGACGCCGCCGAAGCCAACGAGCGCAGCGGCGCCGCCTCGGTCAAGCAGCTTCAGGCCGCCGTGGAAAGCGCCAAGATCAACCTGAGCTATACCCGCGTGGTAGCGCCCATCGACGGCCGCGCCGGTCAGCAACAGGTGACTGAGGGTGCCATCGTCGGCAACGGCGCCGCCGATTCCGGTTCCAGCTCGACGCTGTTGACCACGGTCGACCAGCTCGATCCGCTGTACGTCAACTTCACCGTCAGTGCCGCCGACCTCGATCGCCTGCGCGCCGCCCAGGCCGCCGGCAACGTGTCGCTGAGCGACCAGGGCAAGACCACCGTGAAGGTCACCCTGCCCGACGGCAGCAAGTACGCCCAGGACGGCACGCTCGACTTCTCCGGCGCCACCGTCGACCCGACCACCGGCTCGATCAACCTGCGCGCCCTGCTGGCCAACCCTGAGCGCCGTTTGTTGCCGGGCACCTACATCACCATCACCGCCAACCTCGGCGAGCTCCACAACGTGTTCCTGGTGCCGCAGGCGGCCATCCAGCGCGACGTGGTCGGCGCCTATGCGCTGGTGGTGGGTCAGGACGGCAATGTCGCCCGCAAGAACGTCTCCGCGGACAACCTGGCCGGTTCGAACTTTATCGTCACCAGCGGCCTGAGCAACGGCGACCAGGTGATCGTCTCCGGCCTGCAGACGGTGCAGCCCGGCAAACCGGCCAAGGCGGCGCCTTACCAGCCCGACCAGAAGCCCGGCGCGCAGGGTCAGCCGGCAGCAGCGGGTCATGCTGCTGGCGGCAAGCAGTAAAGGGAGTCGACCGACATGCCGAGTTTCTTTATTGACCGCCCCATCTTCGCGTGGGTGGTAGCCATCCTGATCACCCTGGTTGGCACCATCTCCGTGTTGAACATGGGTATCGAGTCGTACCCGAACATCGCGCCGCCCCAAGTGGTGGTGTCCGCGACGTATCCGGGCGCCAACGCCGACACCATGGAGAAGAACGTCACCCAGGTGATCGAGCAGCAGCTCACCGGTATCGACCACCTGCTCTACTTCAGCTCCTCGTCCAACTCCAACGGCACGACCTCGATCACGCTGAGCTTTGAAACCGGCACCGATCCGGACATCGCCCAGGTGCAGGTGCAGAACAAGGTGCAGCTGGCCTTGCCGCGCCTGCCGACCGCCGTGACCCAGCAGGGCGTGGTGGTGGCCAAGAGCAACCCTGACTTCCTGATGTTCGTGTCGCTGGTGTCCAACAACCCGGACATCGACGGCAACCGCCTGGCCGACGTGATTGCGTCGCAGGTGGCGGACCAGGTCGGCCGTATTCCCGGCGTGGGCGCCACCCGCCTGATCGGCGCCGAGTACGGCGTGCGCATCTGGCTCAACCCGGACAAGATGCACGGCTACGGCTTGTCGCCCAGCGCGGTGTTCTCCGCCGTGGCGGCGCAGAACGTGCAGTTCGCCGCCGGTTCGCTCGGTGCCGATCCGTCGCCGAAGGAACAGGGCTTTACCGCTACCGTCTCCGCTGAAGGCCGCTTCTCCTCCC
This sequence comes from Dyella sp. 01N36, assembly GCF_056399745.1. Taxonomy (NCBI): domain Bacteria; kingdom Pseudomonadati; phylum Pseudomonadota; class Gammaproteobacteria; order Lysobacterales; family Rhodanobacteraceae; genus Dyella; species Dyella sp. 01N36. Next base: position 68,752 of record NZ_JBFTRY010000016.1, on the reverse strand, counting down.
CGCAGGAGTTCGGCGAAATCATCCTGCGCGCCAACAGCGACGGCACGGTGGTGAAGCTGAGCGACGTGGCGCGCATCGACTTCGGCCCGCAGAGCTACGGCCTGGGCGCGACGTGGAACGGCCAGCAGGTCGGCGGCCTGGGCGTGCAGCTGCTGCCCGGCGCCAACGCGCTGGACGTGGCCGACGCCGTCAAGGCCAAGATGAACGAGCTGTCCAAGGACTTCCCCGAAGGCGTCACCTGGTTCGCTCCGTACGACACCACGCCGTTCGTGACGATCTCCATCAAGGAAGTCGTGCACACCCTGATCGAGGCCATCATCCTGGTCTTCCTGGTGATGCTGATCTTCCTGCAGAACTTCCGCGCCACGGTGATCCCCACCCTGGTGATCCCGGTGGCTCTGCTGGGTACCTTCATCGGCCTGGTCGCGCTGGGCTTCACCATCAATCAGCTGACGTTGTTCGGCATGGTGCTAGCCATCGGTATCGTGGTGGACGACGCGATCGTGGTGATCGAGAACGTCGAACGCATCATGAGCGAGGAGCAGCTCTCGCCCAAGGAAGCGACACGCAAGGCGATGGGCCAGATCACCGGCGCGGTGGTGGCCATCACCGTGGTGCTGGCGGCGGTGTTCGTGCCGTCCGCGCTGCAGCCGGGTGCGTCGGGCGTGATCTACAAGCAGTTCGCGCTGACGATCGCAGTGTCGATGGGCTTCTCCGCCTTCCTCGCGCTGTCGTTCACGCCGGCCTTGTGCGCCACGCTGCTCAAGCCTGAGCACGAGCACAAGAAGAACATCATCTACCGCAAGTTCAACCAGACCTTCGACTGGGTCACGCGCACCTATGGCGGCCACATCGGCAGCGCCACCCGCCATGCGCCGCGCTGGATGATCGTGTTCGCCCTGGTAGCGGTGCTTGCCGGCTTCCTCTACACACGCCTGCCCACCAGCTTCGTGCCTAGCGAAGACCAGGGTTTTGCACTGGCCATCGTCAACCTGCCGCCGGGCGCCACCCTGCAGCGCACGCAGGCCGTGATGGCCGAGATGCGCGAGCGCGTGAAGAAGAGCCCGTACAACGATGACATCATCGGCATGTACCAGATCAGCGGCTTCAGCTTCATCGGCCAGAGCGAAAGCACCGGCATGGCCTTCATCAAGCTCAAGGACTGGGATTCGCGTGCGATCACGGCCGATGAGCTGATCATGAAGTTGAACGGCGTGTTCCACGGCATCCGCGACGCGCAGATCTTCGTGGTCAACCTGCCCACCATCCGCGGCCTCAGCCAGTTCGGCGGCATCGACATGTATCTGCAGGCCCGTGCCGGCCAGACGCATGGCGAGCTGATGCAGGCGATGGGCACCGCGGTGGGCAAGGCGAAGGACAACAAGGCGCTGTTCGGTGTGCGTCCCAACCAGCTGCCCGATGCTCCGCAGTGGGATATGAAAGTGGATCGCACGCAGGCTCAGGCGATGGGCATGTCGGTGAGCGACGTGTACTCGGCCATCCAGCTCACGCTGGCGCCGGTGTACGTCAACGACTTCGTCTACGGCGGCCGCGTGAAGCGCGTCTACCTGCAGGCGGACCAGGCCTACCGCATGGGCCCGGATGCGCTGCAGCACATCTACACACCCAGCAGCCTGGCACCGGGGGCGGCGGCCAACAGCAGTTCGTCGAGCTCGTCGTCGTATCAGGCGACGGTCAATCCGTACAACATGATTCCGATCTCCAGCGTGGTCAACACGAAGTGGGACATGGGCTCGCCAGCCCTGACCCGCTACAACGGCTACGCTGCGGTCGAAATCGTGGGTAACGAAGCGCCGGGCTACTCGACCGGTCAGGCCATGAACGCCTTGCAGGGCATCGTCGACCACGACCTGCCCAAGGGCTTCGGCGCGGACTGGACGGGTCAGTCGTACCAGGAAATCCTGGCCGGCAACTCGGCCACCCTGCTGCTGGCGCTGTCGATCCTGATCGTGTTCCTGTGCCTTGCCGCRCTSTAYGAGAGCTGGTCGATCCCGGTCGCSGTGCTSCTGGTGGTGCCGCTGGGCSTGCTCGGTACGGTCGTGTTCTCGATGTTGCGCGGCTTGCCGAACGACATGTACTTCAAGATCGGCATGATCACGGTGATCGGCCTGGCAGCGAAGAACGCGATCCTGATCGTGGAATTCGCGGTGGAGCAGCAACAGGACGGCAAGTCGCTGTTCGATGCCGTCATCACGGCGGCCCGCCAGCGACTGCGCCCGATCCTGATGACCTCCATGGCGTTCATCCTCGGCGTGTTCCCGTTGTTCATCTCGACGGGCGCCGGCGCCAACTCCCGCCATGCCATCGGCACGGGCGTGATCGGCGGCATGATCTTCGCCACCTTCCTGGGTCTGCTCTTGATCCCGGTGTTCTACGTGACGGTGCGCCGCGCACTGGGCGACAAGCTGGACGAACCGTCCCGCAAGATTCGCCCGGCCCATGGCGAAGCCGCTGCGGGTACGCCGCAGGGTGGCGGTGGCAACGGCGGTACGCCGAGCAGCGCCATGCAGCCGTTCGATTCGGACCCGCGTCGCGGCGGTTGATCCGGATCTGCGGAAGTCAAAGCAAAGCCCCGGTCGAAAGACCGGGGCTTTTTCTTTGGATCACCCTGCGTTTCCGAAAAGGCCGCACGCGCCGCCCGCTGATAATGTGCGACTACGGCCATCTCCTGTTTTCGCCCGCATGCGCTCATTCGTCGACTGGCTCGAACATATCGATCCCGGCATGCACCGCCGCATCAAGGGGCTGCGGCTGGTCACTGCCTATGGCCTGGCGGCGGCGATCGGCACCTTGCACGATGTGGCGCATCCGTTCGGCAGCATGGTTGCCGTCGGCTCGTTGGCAGCAAATTTCGCGCTGTGGGCCAGCGTTTCCGAAGCGCGGCATACGCGCTTTGAATCCAGCCGCGATCTCGCCCTGCTCTGCCTGGCCGCCACGCTGGGCGCCTTGATGCAGGCTCTGATGGTGCCGGTACTTTCTCCGCTGTCGCAAAACGGCGCTGAATTCACGCTGGTCAGTGGTGCCTTCCTGGCCAGTTACCTCAAACGCTATGGCGTCACCGGCGCAGGCGTCGGTTCGCAGATCTACATTGGCCAGTTGCTGGCCTACACCATGCGGCTCGACGCTTCTGCGTGGCCGGCCATCCTGATCGCCGGATGCATCGCGGCGCTGGCCTCGGTGGTGCCGCGCTTGCTCTCCGGTCCCGCCGAGCGCCCCGCCGAACTGGCGGTGCTGTCGCCCGCGGACATTCCCGGCCGCTGGCATCTGTCGGCGCCCTTCATCATGGGCGTGCAGGCAGCGATGGCATCGCTGATCGTCGTGCTGCTCAACGCGAAGCTGCACCTGCCCGAGTCGGCATGGGCGGTCACGGCCTGCACCTATGTGGTGGCCGGCAGCGCCACGGGCACGTCGCAGCGCGTGCGTCGGCGCATCGTGGGCACGCTGATCGGCGTGCCGTTCGGCCTGGTCTGTCTTCCGCTGGCCGAGCATGCACCGCTGTTGATCTGGGCGTTGGCCGCCGTGGCGATGGTGGTTTACGCGATGGCGTTGCCGGAACGCTACGACATTGCCTGCGCCGCGTTCGCCTTCACCCTGATCGTCACGCTTGCCGCATCGGGCGAGCACTCGATCATGTTCCTGAGCGCGCGCATCTGGCAGACGCTGCTCGGTGGCTTGCTCGGCCTGCTCGCCGCGCATCTGATCCTACCGTTGCGCACCGCGGAGTCACCCGCGGTGCGTGCGTGAGGCATCAATCGTCGGTGTTGACCGTCATGTTGCGACCTTGCTGCTTGGCCTGATACAGCCGCCGGTCGACCAGCTCCAGGAACGACAAACGCTCATCGCCATGCATCGGCACCACCGTGCCCACGCCGATGCTCATGGTCAGCGACTTGCGCGCCATCGAGCGCTCATGCGGAATCCATTCCTGCTCGATCAGCGCGTGGCAACGCTCGGCCACTTCGCGCGCCGCGGCGGCGTCGGTATCGGGCAGCACCAGCACGAACTCCTCGCCGCCGAAGCGGGCCAGGAAGTCATGCGAGCGGCGCACCGCCTTCTCCAGCACCTTGGCTACCAGCTTGAGCGTGTAGTCGCCCTGCACGTGGCCGTAGTGGTCGTTGTATTGCTTGAAGTAATCGATATCGAGCATCAGCAGCGACAGCGGCCGACCGCTGCGACGCGCCTGCTCCCAGTCTTCCTCGAACACGCTGTCGAAGCGGCGGCGATTGGCGATGCCGGTGAGGCCGTCCTTGAAGGACAGCGCCTCGAGTTCGCGCTGCAGTTCGATCAGGCGCTGCTCGGTACGCTTGCGCTCGCTGATGTCGAACATGAAGCCGACCAGCGCATCCACGCTGCCGTCGTCCTTGCGCACCACGTGCACCACGTCGCGGATCCACACGTAGCTGCCGTCCTTGCACAGGGCGCGGTAATCGGCTTCGTGATCCACGCCTGCCTTGGACTGCGCCACGCAGAAATTGACCGCCCAGTCGCGATCTTCCGGATGGATGCGCTCGGCCCAGTCCTGCACGCTGACCCAGCTGTCCGGCGCCCAGCCCAGCAGATGCTCGATCTGCGGGCCGATATAGGAGAACGACAGACTGTCCCACTGGATGCGCCAGGGAATGGCCTTGGTGGACTCGAGCAGGGTCTTGTAGACCATGCTCTCTTCTTCCAGCTTCTCAACGACATCGGTCATGGGCGGCTCGCGGCAGGTGGTTTCGGATCCCTGGTGGGAAGCAACCATCGTGCCGCGGCGATGATTGGGCGTGAAAGCCTGCAAAAGCGCGCTTTGCGCCATCGAGCCGTAGCGACCGCCTGAAGTCGATCTAGCCCAGCTCGGTCAGTTCCCGACGTGGCGTGACGAGCCCGGGAGAGAGTCGCCATCCTTGGCGGGAGGGGACCTGTCTCCGTGGTGATCGCAAGTATTTGCGATGGCTCCCGCGCCAGTCAACAAACCAAGGCCCCTTGTGGGAGCGCACCCTGTGCGCGACAGTCCGAGGGTGCCTCGGACGCCACGCCGTCGCGCACAGGGTGCGCTCCCACAAAAAAAACTGGTTGCGATTCCCGGAAAGGAAAAGCCCCCGGTTCTCACCGAGGGCTTCGCCACACGAAAACCTTGCCGGCTTATCGCAGACCCGTCTCCGCACGCGCAATCACAATGCGCTGAATCTCACTCGTGCCCTCATAGATCTCCGTGATCTTGGCATCGCGGAAATAACGCTCCAGCGGCATTTCCTTGGAGTAGCCCATGCCGCCATGGATCTGCACCGCCTGGTGCGAAATCCACATCGCCGCTTCCGAGGCGGTGAGCTTGGCCACGGAGGCCTCGGTGCCGAAGCGGCCGCCGTTCTTTTCGGCCTCGCCCTTGGTCCAGGCGGCGCGCAGCGTGAGCAGCGTGGCGGCGTCCAGCTTGCACTTCATGTCGGCAATCTTGGCCTGGGTCATTTGGAACGTACCGATCGGCGTGCCGAACGCCTTGCGGTCACGCACCCACTGCAGGGTGGCTTCGTACGCAGCGCGCGCAATACCCACGGCCTGCGATGCAATGCCGATGCGGCCGGCGTCGAGCACACCCATGGCGATGGAGAAGCCCTTGCCCTCGTCGCCCAGCAGGTTTTCCTTGGGCAGCACGTAATCAGTGAATTCGATTTCGCAGGTGGCCGAGGCGCGGATGCCGAGCTTGGGCTCGCTCTTGCCGGCGTGGAAACCGGGCAGCTGGGTGTCGACGATGAAAGCCGACACGCCCTTGGCGCCGATGCCCGGCGTGGTGATCGCAAACAGGATGATGTAGCGAGCGACCGGGCCGGAGGTGATCCAGCTCTTCTTGCCGTTGATCACCCAGTCGCCATTGGCGTTCTTGGTGGCGCGCGTGTGCATGGCCGATGCATCGGAACCGGACTGCGGCTCGGTCAGCGCATAAGCGCCGATGGCCTCGCCCTGGGCGATGGCGCGCACGTACTTCTGCTTCTGCTCCTCGGTGCCGTGCTTGAGGATGCCGTTGCAGAACAGCGAGTTGTTCACCGACATGATGGTCGAGGTGGCGGCATCGGCCGCGGCGATCTCGACCATGGCCAGCACGTAGGCCACCGGGTCCATGCCCGCGCCGCCGTACTCGGTCGGCACCTCGATGCCCATCAGGCCCAGCTGGCCCATCTCGCGGATGTTCTCGAGCGGGAATTCACCCTTGGCGTCCAGTTCGGCGGCCACCGGCACAATGCGCTTCTGCGCGAAGTCGCGGGCAATGGCCTGGATGGACAGCTGATCGTCGGTAAAGCGGAAATCCATGGAAGACTCCAAGGGGAATGGGAGACAGGAAGCCCACTATTTTAACCCGGCCAGCCAAGGGACTTCTGTGCAGGTGCAGCAAGGCCCCATCCCCTTGTAGGAGCGCACCCTGTGCGCGACCGCGGCCCCCAGGGCTTGCCCCTCCGTTCAGCTGTCGCCCACAGGGTGGGCTCCTACAAAAGAACGGCCCGACTTGACGCCCTGCACGCCGAAGCCTAGCCTTATGTATCTCTGCATCGCGATATAAGGATAACGATGGACCTGGCCACCGCCTCCAGCGTTCTGCGCCTGCTGGCGGATCCGACCCGGGTTCGTCTGCTGGCCTTGCTTGAGCGCGAGGAGCTGACCGTGGCGGAACTGGCTGCGGTCCTGCATCTGGCGCAGCCGCGCGTGTCCACCCATCTGGCCAAGCTCAAGGAAGCCGAGCTGGTGCGCGACCGCCGTGCCGGCGTGTCCGCCTATTACCGGGCCAACGCCGAGACGGACGAACACCTGCAGGTCCTGCTGAGGTCCCTGCGCGACAACATCGACGATGCCCTGCTGCGCGAAGACGCCGCGCGCCTACCCGGCGTGCTGGCCGAGCGCGCCCGCGAAGAAGGCTGGGCCGACACCGTCGCCGGCGACATGGAACGCCATTACTCCCCCGGCCGCACCTGGGAAACGCTGGCGCGCTCCCTGCTGCAATTGCTGGAAACCGGCGACGTGCTGGATATCGCCTCGGGCGACGGCATCACCGCCGAGCTGCTGGCGCCACACGCCCACTCCATCGTCTGCGTGGACAGCAGCGAGCGCGTGACCGAGGCCGCCGCGCAACGCCTCAAGTCCTTCGGCAACGTGGAAGTGCTCAAGGGCGACATGCACGCACTCGACCTCGGCGACCGCCGCTTCGACCTTGTGCTGATGCTGCACGCCCTCACCTATGCCGAGCACCCGGCCAAGGCCGTCGCGGAAGCCGCGCGCGTGTTGCGCAGCGGCGGCCGATTGCTGGCCGTCACCCTGGGCAAACACGATCACCGCGCCGTGGTGGAGCCCTTCGATCACCGCAACCTCGGTTTTTCATCCGACGAACTGACCGGCTTCGCAAAGCAGGCCGGCCTTCAATCCTTGAGCTGTACCCGCTTGAGCCGCGAACGCAAGGCACCTCACTTCGAAGTGATCAGCCTGCTCGCGCGCAAGCCTTGAAGCGAGGCATCCATCCATGAGTACCCTCCCCTGGCTTCACCCCGAACGCGTCGCCCTGCTGGAACGCCTGCTGCGCGAGCGCATCCTGATCATCGACGGCGGCATGGGCACCATGCTGCAGCAGCATCCGCTGGACGAGGCTGCTTTTCGCGGCGAGCGTTTCGTGGAAGGCCACGACAGTTCGCACGCGCATGACCATCCCGGCAGCTGCGACCTGAAGGGCAACAACGACCTGCTCACGCTCACCAACCCGGACATCATCCGCGGCGTGCACGTGGCCTATCTCGAAGCCGGTGCGGACCTGGTTGAAACCAATACCTTCAACTCCACCCGCATCAGCCAGGCCGATTACCACCTCGAACATCTCGCCTACGAGCTGAACCTCGAAGGCGCACGCCTCGCCCGCGCCGCCTGCGACGCCGTGGAAGCGAAAACGCCGGACAAGCCGCGCTTCGTCATCGGCGTACTCGGCCCCACCAGCCGCACCGCGTCGCTGTCGCCGGACGTCAACGATCCGGGCTTTCGCAACGTCACGTTCGAAGAACTGGTCGCCAACTACATCGAATCGGCCAGCGGCCTGGTCGATGGCGGCGCGGATCTGATCATGGTCGAAACCATCTTCGATACGCTCAACGCAAAGGCCGCGCTGTTTGCGGTGAGCGAACTGTTCCGCGAGCGTGGCGTGCGTCTGCCCGTGATGATCTCCGGAACCATCACTGATCGTTCCGGCCGCACACTGTCGGGCCAGACCGCTGAAGCGTTCTACTACTCGGTGCAGCATGCGCGCCCGATCTCGGTGGGACTGAACTGCGCCCTGGGCGCAGCCGACCTGCGCCCGCACGTGCAGGTGCTGTCGCAAACCGCCAGCTGTTTCGTCAGCACGCATCCCAATGCCGGCCTGCCGAATGCGTTTGGCGAATACGACGAAACACCCGAACAGATGGCCTCCGTAATCGGCAGCTTCGCGCGCGACGGCCTGCTCAACATGGTTGGCGGCTGTTGCGGCACGACGCCTGCGCATATCAAGGCCATCGCCGAAGCCGTGGCCCATTGCGCGCCGCGCGCCCTTCCCTCCCAAAACGCCAAGGCTGCCTGAGTCCCGATGATGCCCCGCTACACCCGACTCTCCGGCCTTGAACCGCTGGTCATCACGCCCGACCTGTTGTTCGTCAACGTCGGCGAACGCACCAATGTCACCGGCTCGGCGCAGTTCCGCAAACTGATCAAGGAAGAACGCTACGAGGAAGCCGTCGATGTGGCGCGCCAGCAGGTGGCCAACGGCGCGCAGATCATCGACGTCAACATGGACGAAGGCCTGATCGATTCGGAAGCGGCGATGACGCGCTATCTGAACCTGATCGCCGCCGAACCGGACATCGCCCGCGTGCCGGTGATGGTCGACTCCTCCAAGTGGACGGTGATCGAAGCTGGCCTGCGCTGCCTGCAAGGCAAGGGCATCGTCAATTCCATCTCGATGAAGGAAGGCGAAGAGGTTTTCCTCGAACACGCGCGCAAGGTGCAGCAGTACGGCGCCGCCGTGGTGGTGATGGCGTTCGACGAGCAAGGCCAGGCCGACACCTGCGAGCGCAAGGTGGAAATCAGTTCGCGCGCTTATGAGCTGCTCACCACCAGGCTCGACTTCCCGCCSGAAGACATCATCTTCGACCCGAACATYTTYGCSRTSGCSACCGGCATCGARGARCACAACAAYTACGCGGTGGACTTCATCGARGCCACGCGCGAGCTCAAGCGCCGCTTTCCGCACTCGCACGTGTCGGGCGGCGTGTCGAACGTGTCGTTCTCSTTCCGCGGCAACAACATGGTGCGCGAGGCGATCCATWCSGTGTTCCTSTACCACGCCATCAAGGCGGGCATGGACATGGGCATCGTCAACGCCGGCGCGTTGATGATCTATGACGATCTGCCGGAAGACCTGCGCGAGCGCGTCGAAGACGTGGTGCTCAACCGTCGCCCCGATGCGACCGAGCGCCTGCTGGAAGTCGCCGATCAGTTCAAGGCGAAGAAGGGCGAAGTCATCGTGGAAAACCTCGCCTRGCGCGACAAGCCGGTGCGCGAACGCCTGAGCCACGCCCTGGTGCACGGCATCGACCAGTACGTGGTCGAAGACACCGAAACCGCGCGCCTGGAAACCTCGCGCCCGCTCGATGTCATCGAAGGTCCGCTGATGGATGGCATGAACGTGGTCGGCGACCTGTTCGGCGCCGGCAAGATGTTCCTGCCGCAGGTGGTGAAATCCGCCCGCGTGATGAAGAAAGCCGTGGCCCACCTCATTCCTTATATCGAGGAAGAAAAGGCGCGCACGGGCGATGCCGGCAAGTCCAACGGCAAGATCGTCATGGCCACCGTCAAGGGCGACGTGCACGATATTGGCAAGAACATCGTCGGCGTGGTGCTCCGCTGCAACAACTTCGATGTGATCGACCTGGGCGTGATGGTGCCCACGCAGAAGATCCTGGAAACCGCCATTGCCGAGAACGCCGACATCATCGGCCTGTCCGGCCTGATCACGCCGTCGCTGGAGGAAATGAGCCAGGTCGCGCGTGAAATGCAGCGCCAGAATTTCACGATACCGCTGATGATTGGCGGTGCAACGACGTCACGCGCGCACACTGCGTTGAAGATCGACCCGCATTACAAGTCGCCCACCGTGTGGGTGAAAGATGCCTCGCGCGCCGTGGGCGTGGCGCAGTCGCTCTTGAGCAAAGAGCTGGTCGACAACTTCATCGCCAAGGTGCAGGCCGAATACGCCGAAGTGCGCGAACGCCACAAGCATCGCGGCGCCGGCAAATCGCTGGTATCGCTGGAAAAGGCGCGCGGACAACGCTACACCACCGACTGGGCGAACTACAACCCGCCCCAGCCCAAGCAGCCCGGCATCACCGTGCTCGACAACTACGATCTTGCCGAACTGCGCCAGTACATTGACTGGTCGCCGTTCTTCAATGCGTGGGAACTGGCCGGCCGTTATCCCGCCATCCTCACCGATGAGATCGTGGGCAAACAGGCCACCGAACTGTTCAACGACGCGCAGGCGATGCTGGACACGCTGATTGCCGAGAAGTGGCTGACGGCGCGTGGTGTGATTGGCTTTTGGCCGGCTTATTCCGTTGGCGACGACATTGCACTTCTCCCTCTCCCCGTCGGGGAGAGGGCCGGGGTGAGGGGCCAAGACTTGCCCCAGTCCGCAGAAAAGCCGATTGCCACCCTTCACCACCTACGCCAGCAAGCCGACAAACCCGCCGAACGCCCCGACTTCTGCCTCTCCGACTTCATCGCCCCCAAATCCGCGAAGAAGCAGGACTGGGTGGGCGGCTTCGCCGTCACCGCCGGCATCGGCATCGACGAGCACGTGGCTCGCTTCGAAGCGGCACACGACGACTATTCCGCGATCCTGCTCAAGGCCCTGGCCGACCGTCTCGCCGAAGCCTTCGCCGAGCGCCTGCACCAGCGCGTGCGCCGCGAGTTCTGGGGCTACATGCCCGACGAGTCGCTCGACAACGTCGCACTGATCGAAGAGAAATACACCGGCATCCGCCCCGCCCCCGGCTACCCGGCCTGCCCCGACCACACGGAAAAAGGCACGCTGTTCCGTTTGCTCGACGGCACGACCAACGCCGGCATCGAACTGACCGACAGCTACGCCATGTTCCCCACGGCCGCCGTCTCCGGCTGGTACTTCTCCCACCCCGACAGCCAGTACTTCGTCGTCGGCCGCGTCACCCGCGAACAGGTCGACGATTACGCCAAGCGCAAGGGCTGGACACGCGAGCAAGCCGAGCGCTGGCTGGCGCCAAATCTGGACTACGACCCGGATTGATCAACCCGCCGATTGGCGTCTGCCCATAAGAGCGCTCCCCTTGCGGGAGCGCTTTCTTTTCTGTGGGAGCGCACCCTGTGCGCGACGGCCCACCGAAGCGGGCGCTCCTACAGGTGATAGGTCGAGCTACGAAACTTGTAGGAGCGCACTTGTGCGCGACCGCAGAGCCTCGTCGTTACCGCTCCGCCCGGACGTCGTACCGTGGTCAAACCTCACTCTCAACCAACTCCCGCCGCCTAACCTCACGCATATGCACCACAAGGTTATAAATCGACACAAACGCCGGGAAGAAATTGGAAAGAATGCCCACCGAGTCGTTCTTGCCAAAAATGAAATACGACAGCAGCAACGCACTGCCAATCACCGACAACCACCAGAACGACAGCGGCATCACCACCCGCTTGAGCTTGCGCGTGTAGTACAGCTGCACAAACCAGCGACTGGTGAACATGATCGAGCCCAGCAGACCCACCATCTTCCAGGGCGTAAGCTCAAAGCGGCGCAAGGCTTCGAGGACGTGGCTGAGTTCGTGGGTCAGGAAGTCCATGGACGGCAGGCCGATAGCTGAAAAGCCGGATATTGTACTCGCCCACCTTTCAATCGCCTGCCATCCTGAGCACTTTTTTTGGCCGGGAGGCTTGACCTGCTAGGCGGCTCCTAATATATTTCCGGGCTCGGCGGGCGATTAGCTCAGCGGTAGAGCACTGCCTTCACACGGCAGGTGTCGCAAGTTCGATCCTTGCATCGCCCACCATCGAATCAAAGAAAAGGCCACCTCAAAAGGGTGGCTTTTTTGTTTTTTGCGCCCCTCAGGGTGCCAAAGGGCTTCGGGGCAACCCTTGATGTGGCTTGTCGCCACGCCCCGGCAACGATCGCCGACGGCCCGAAGCCCTGGAATGCCATGCCGCCCCCCCCCCGTAGGCTGTCCGAATGGCCGATGCATGGGTGTCATTAGGCTTGGCATCCTGTGGGTCACGCCAGCCGGGGGGAAAGCCATGAACGAAGGCATCTACGAGGTCAGCTTCTACCAGAACTCCAGCAAGCAAGTGGACTACGGGAACGGCATCGTCACCATCAAGGAAGGTGCGATCAACGGCGGCGATGAGGGCTTCATCTATCGCGGCAGGCTGTCTCTGGATGGTGATCGAGCGACAGGCCGCATCCATGTGTCGAAATGGAGCCTTGCCGTACCTTCGGTCTTCTCTGGCCTCGATGACTACCAACTGGACTTCACAGGCGACTTCAATGGCGACGCGCTCGATGGCTGGGGCACCATCGTTGGCCAACCGAACATGACACTGTGGATCTCTGCTCACCGAGTCGGGGACTGCGCCTAGACGGCTCGATATGCCAAGAACGAGGTCAGTTTCGCTTCCCGAACCAATGGTCAAGATATAAGTGAAAACTGCCCCGCTATGGATTGAACCCGTTAGTGACATCGATCCCGACCTAAGCGAACAAAGGGTCAGAACACTTTCTCTAGAGGCTCACTGCGGCAGAACAATATCGTGTGGCGGGAGTTCGGCCACGAGGCAGGTCTAGAAAAGTGCTCTGATCCCCTTGTTGATCGCTTGTCCATTGAATGCCGTCTGTCATAGCGTATTGCGACACAACAGGGGAAGCGCTATGAACGACCGCGATATTCCGTCGGGTCCGTCGGACTTTGAAGTTCATAAGCTCAACGTCGAACTCAAGAAATTTCAGACTCAAATAGAAAACGACAACAAGAAGTTCAGAAGCGAGTTGATTCACAACAACTGGCGAACGACCTATGAGGCAGCCAACGCGGCCGGACGCGCCGCTATCAATGCACTTTTATTAGCAAGTGGTGGCGCAGTTGTCGCACTTCTCGCATTCCTTGGAAATCTACTTTCCAAAGATACGTCGCACGACTATCTGGCGCAGACACGCATAAGCACCATCGTTCACAACGTGGCTCTTGTTCTTCAGCCATTCGCAATATCAATGTTACTGTCGGTTCTTGCGACCGCCTTTGTCTATCTGTCGATGTTTTACTTTTCTGGCTCAGCCCGTTGGCGCGGCGAGGACGAAGCTAAGGCGGACCGATACGAAAAGATTGGGAACGTTCTGAACAACCTGTCTATCGTGACAGGTATCGCTTCATTTGGGATGCTCGTATACGGCGCCCGCGTTGGTCTAACCATGCTTCAGACACTCTGATTTCGGGCGAAGAAGCCTGCGGGAGAACGGGATTGGCCCAAGCCGACATTAGGGAAATAGCGCGCATCACTTATGAAACAGTGACGGCACAGAAGTACGCGTTATCCAACTTCACTATGCAGGACAGCCCCCGCATGCGCGTGGTGCTGTCGTTGTTTGTGGCATGCATGGATCACGCTGCGTCTGCCGCCCTGATGTTACGCACCCAGCCGGACACCTGTGGCATTTCGGCTATGACGCTTCTTCGGCCACAGGTGGAAGCTTTTTCCAGAGCAATCATGTTTAGCGTGGAAAGCGAGGTGACAGACGATGAAATCCGCGCCTTTATTGAAAAAGATAAGCTACCCCAACGTATTCCACTGAACAGCAAGAGCAAGGATAAAAAAGACGTTCAAGCCAAGGCCGTGCAGGAAATCGCCATGCGGGAAGTGAACGCCATGGTGAGAGGGATCGACGACGGCAGCGAGATTACGCGTTTCGTGCATTTTGCGGAGAAGGAGTTACACAGTTTTGTCCATGGTGGCCGAATGGTCGTACGCATGTACGACGAGGGCCCACAGAGCATCGGATTCAGTTTGGCTCACGATACGGCGCGGGAAATCCTGTATCACATGGGGCTTCTCTCTATGATGGCGCTTACATTCGCTGAAGAGCGTTTGGCGGACAACCCAGAGCCGAGCACTGGCCTCCTCGCCGTCACATGGCGCGCCTTCGTTGATCACCTCGCGTACAAGCCTGTAGACCTTCCCGAGCGCAGCAAACGGGATGGGGGTAGTTAATTCGAACAATGCCGGTGGGGCTCAACTACCAATAACGGGGTCAGGTTGGATCACCCCCGATTTTGGATCACCCCTGATTTCTCGGACACCCAAAAGCGAGGACAATCCTCGCACGGAGGTGTTCGATGGAAAAGCGCCAGCGATTCTCAGCCGAGTTCAAGCGTGAAGCCCTGCGGCTGATGCAAAGCAGTGGTAAGCCCGCCGCGGTGGTTGCCCGTGAATTGGGAGTGCCGCGTAACCGGCTGTACAAATGGGCCGATGAAGTGGGCAAGAAGGGAGCCGCGGCGTTCGGGGGAAGCGGCCGGCCCAAGGCGAGCAACGATGAGGTGGCAGTACTCAAGCGCGAGTTGGCTCGCCTCAAAGAAGAGAATGAGATTTTAAAAAAAGCGGCAGCGTACTTCGCGCGGGAGTTGTCGTGAAGTACGCCTGGATAGAGGGCATGTCTGGCCATAGTGTGCGCACGATGTGTCGAGCATTGCGCGTATCGCCCAGTGGCTACTACGCCTGGAGGACGCGGAAACCCAGCGCTCGCCGACTCGCCAACGAACAACTGATCGCTCGCATGGAAGCCCTCCATCGCGAAAATCACGAAGCTTACGGCTCGGAGCGCCTGTGGCGAGCACTCAAGCAGGAAGGAGAGCACTGCGGCCGGCATCGGGTTCGTCGCCTGCGCTGCGAGCAGGGTATTCGTAGCCGTCGTCGCCTGCGGTATCTACGCACCAAGAGCCCCTATCAACGCGTACCGACGGCACCCAATCGTCTCGGTTGGCCGTTCGCAAGCCCGGAGCCCGATCATGTCTGGGTCGCTGATATCACCTTCATACCCACGCGCCAGGGCTGGGTCTATCTGGCTGCCGTTTTGGACCTTTGTAGCCGCCGCATCGTGGGCTGGGCCATGAGTGATCGTGCCGACCAGGCACTCGCCAGTGATGCGCTGGCGATGGCGCTGGGGCGCCGCTGCCCCGCCAACGGCGCGATCCATCACAGCGATCAAGGCTCTCAATACACCAGCAAGCTCTATCAGCAGCAATTACAAGATGCAGGCCTTACGGCCAGCATGAGCCGAAAGGGCATGCCCTATGACAACGCGGTCATGGAGAGCTTCTTTGCCTCGTTGAAACACGAGTTGACACATCATCAGACCTTCCCGGATCGCGACTCTGCACGGACCCAGATCTTCCAGTACATCGAGATCTTCTATAACCGCAAACGCTTGCATAGCAGTCTCGGGTATCAATCTCCGGACAGCTTTGAGCGTACGCTCACGGTGACGATTTAAACCGTCCGAGAAATCGGGGGTGATCCAGAGTGCACTTTTCCTTCGTGATCGGACGATCTGAGCCGGCATGCATGGTGCCTTGATTGGCTGACCATGAAAGCTCCGACTTATCGTGTTTGCCATGGCCCGACAACCTCGCATCGATCTGCCCGGTATCCCGCAACACATCGTTCAGCGCGGTAACGATCGGCAACCATGCTTTTTCACTGAGCAAGACTACCAACGATATCTAATGGATCTTCGGGAGATCTGTTCTCGTGAAGGATGCCAAATCCACGCCTACGTGCTTATGACCAATCACGTGCATCTACTAGCCACGCCGTCTTTGCCGGGCCAGATCGCACGAATCATGCAGTCACTGGGGCGCCGCTATGTACGATATATCAACGACCAGTATCGCCGCAGCGGTACTTTGTGGGAGGGCCGGTACAAGTCGTGCCTCGTCGACAGCGATAATTACCTCCTGCGTTGCTATCGCTATATCGAACTCAATCCAGTGCGGGCATGCATGGTCGCCACGCCCGCCGAGTATCGATGGTCCAGCTATCGGAGCAATGCCGAGGGGATGCAAAGCATCCTGCTGCGCCCTCACGCCAACTATTTGGCACTTGGCGGGTCCCAGGAAGAACGGTGCGTCGCTTATCGCGCACTCGTAGCGGAGGCTCTCTCTGAGGATGACCTTGAGGCTATCCGCGGTCATGTTCAGCGACAGCATGCGCTCGGAAGCCATCGATTCCGCGACRCAATCGAAGCGCAACTAGCGCGCCGCGTGGGACCGGCCAAGATGGGCCGGCCGCGCAAAGAGTCATGCTCCTAATTGTGTACTCTGACCCCAGTTTTGCCAGTTTTACAGTTTTGCTGCCGTCGCATTGAAACCGAGAGTTAGGACCGGCTTCCTTGCCCTGATCGCCAGATCAGCCAAAAAACGATCCCAGCCAGACCGCAGGCCAACCCTTGTACCAATCCCGATTGATACCGATCCGGGTAGAACGGCAACCGATACGCGTAGCCGACCAGTGCACCCGCAATCAGTCCTACGAGCAAGAACGTCCACCATCGCGTGAAGTCTCGGCTCCTGAACAGTAGGAAGAGTGGTAGTCCAATGATAGTCATCAACAAGGCAACGCCCGTGTAAATAATTGCCATGACTTCGAAGAACACTACCCAAGGCCCCTTGTTCGGCAGACTTAGTACAGCCATGACGACGACTGGGATGAGGGGGGCGACTAGAAAGCCGGACAATGTTGCAATTGACTGCCGATTCATCGTCATCGTTTACACCCGCACTTTTGCTTTGCGTTCGCGATTATGTCATTCATCTGAGTTCCCCAAACTGCCTGATTTCCGAAATCGTTGAGCGGACCCATGAAGGAGAGAGTACTTTGGCTAAATGCCTCACCCTCACCGTACGTGTGAGCTACACCGCCTGTAACTGTTCGCGCAACGTAGCCAGGCGCGAAGGCGCTGTTTGAACCAGTGACGTTAACCACCACTGGTGCGCCAGTATTGTTGTCGGTGGTGAGGTACGAGGTCACTGGATTGTTCGGTGCAATTCCCGGTACGGCTGCGTTATTTGCTGTCCCATCTATCGTTGCGGGCGAAGGATTGCCGAACGAAGGGGTGGGATTGTCAATGAGCCCTTGCATAACCGAATCAGCATCAGCACATCCTATGTCGCGCGTGACATCGTATGCATGATAGAACGCGTCGTGGCCGTCATCGGGACCCAAAAGCGAGGGAAATCCTGGCTGAGAAGGGATCGTGAACGACGGCCCGCCCGGATACGAACACGTCAGCGACCCGTAGCTTTGGGTGCAAGAAGTGCCGCGTGGATCCGTTGCACCAAGAGTATTGGCGCTCACGTACATGTAGGCGTTTAGGCCACCATTGAGGCCAATGGGATCGCTCTGCACATACCTTCCCGTCCCAGCTTCATAGTCGCGAT
This sequence comes from Dyella sp. 01N36, assembly GCF_056399745.1. NCBI lineage: Bacteria > Pseudomonadati > Pseudomonadota > Gammaproteobacteria > Lysobacterales > Rhodanobacteraceae > Dyella > Dyella sp. 01N36. The sequence continues at coordinate 51,245 of NZ_JBFTRY010000016.1, read as the reverse complement.
TGACGTTGTAGCTCAGGCCGCTCTCCGTGTCGTAGTACTGACCGGGGAAGCGTAAATTGTAAGTGTAGTCACTTGCACTTGACGGCTGCTGCTCACCAAATGCATTCGCCTGATACGCAAACTGCCAGATAGCAGCCCCTGCAGGATCCGTTACAGCCCTGGGCGTACCCAGCCCATCCGCATGCACGTAGCTCACCGAGCTGGCGCCACTCGAGGTATCCACCACGGCGACCGGCAGGTTCCCTAGCCAGATGTAGTCGCGCGAAAAGCTACCGTATTCACCGAGTAGCTGGCTCGCTTCATCGTACGCAAAACGCAGGCTACTGGCGGCTGGGAAGGTTACGGCTTTAGCCGTACGCTGCCCGAAGGCATTGTACGAATACGTCCCAACAGTACTCCCGTCCCGTTGCACAACCGTCATCCGATTGCGCCCGTTGTAGCCGTAACCAAACGTGCTACCGCCAACCACGCTTCCCGTCGTATTGCCATTGGCGTCGTACGCCCGAGAGGTATTACCGATACTGGCAAGGTGATGCGTTCCGGCCTGGTAGTTGTAGACACCCGTAGCGAGCCCACTAGCGGTCTTGCTCAAGCGGTCACCAGTCTTGCTATACGTGTAGGCCTCTTCCACATTGCCATTGCCATCGGTCAATCCCGTTAGGCGATACAGCGGGTCATAGCTGTAGCTCTCCACGGCAGGATTGGCGCCCGGCGCATTGCCCAAGGCAGTGATATTGCCCATCGCATCGCGTGCAAAGTGCAAGTTCAGCGCCGGACTCACCACGTCTGTGAGCGCGTAGTTGGCGTCATAGGTACGCGTGATGGTCTGACCATTACCCAACGTATAGCTGGCAATAGGTCCAAAGGGCAGGTAACTGATGGTAGTGACCACATTTCCAGCCCCCGCACCGCTTGTGCCTGGCGGCAGGGCAGTGACGCCGCTGATACGGCCGGCAGCATCGCGGCTGTACTGGATGGATGTCCCCGACGGCGTCAGCGTGCTGGCGAGGCGGTCGGCCAAGGTGTAGCCGTAGGCGGTGACGTCAGTGACCGTGCCCTGCGTCTGGCTCTTGCGCGTGACGTTGCCATGCGCGTCGTAACAGTAGATCGTGGTGACAGCGGTCTCGATGATGCGGGTGAGGCGACCGGTCGGGTACGAGGCCGGGCAGCCGGTGACGCTGTTGGGCTCGTCGTAGCCGTAGGCCACATTGAGCGAGCTGTCGGCATAGGTGGTGGCGGTGCGACGGTTGAGCGCATCGTAGGTGCTGTTGCTCACCGTGCCTTTGGCGTCCGTGCGCTGTGTGGCGTTGCCAGCGGCGTCGTAGATGTAGCCCGTGGCACCCGTGTCCGGACTCTGTACGCCGGTTGCGTTGCCCAGGCCATCGTAGCTGTAGGTGGTGTTGAGCCCGTCCGGATCGCCCACGCCTTCCAGGCGATCATTGGCGTCGTAGGCGAACACGCTTTGCGTGTTCTGCGTGGCGGTATCGGTGCCGTTGTAGTTGTCGATGGTGCTGACCAGGCGGTTCAGCCCGTCATAACCCTGCTTGCGCTGGACGCCGAGCGCATCGGCGGTGTGCACCAGGTTGCCGTTGGCGTCGTAGCTGTCGCTGTAGGTGGCGTTGAACACGGCGTGGCTCAGCCCGTCCGTCACCTTGGTGAGCTGGCCCAGCGTGTTGTAGGTGCGCGAGAGCGCGCGACGTACCGTGCCGCTGGGATCGAACGTCTGCTCCTGCGTCTTGTTGCCCGCTGCATCCAGCGTGTAGTGAATGCGATCGCCCAAGGCATCGGTGATGTCGGTGAGGCGATGGGCGGCGTCATAGGTGTAACTCACCGTGACACCGTCGGCATCCGTGATTGATGCCACCGAACCGTATGGCGTGTAGCCGATGGTGGTGACAGCGTCGCCGGAGGAGGGCGTGCCGTTGGTATTGGCGCGCGTCGTGCGCGTCAGCAGCCAGCCGCGCGGGCTATAGGTGAGGTCCGTGATGACGCCGTTGGTATCGGATTGACGAACCACGCGGCCGTTCTTGTCGTAGGCCACGAGCGTGGTGACTTGGCCCAGCGCGTTGGTCACCTGATACAGGTCGCCTGCGCGATGGCAGGTGCCGCCAGAGGTGCCGCAGCCGGACTCGTCCGTGGCCAGGTAGTAGCTGTAGTTGGTGATGTCGGAGACATCGGTGCGCGGACCATCGACGAAGAGCAGCAGGCCGACGAGCGGGCATTGCGTGGTGTCGATGGCGGTGCAGTAGGTGTAGCGCTGCTGACGCACGCCGGCAGGCGCATTGCCGCTGCTGCCGCAGCCGTAACTCAGGCTTCCGGGGACATTGGGGTCCGCCTCGCAACGTGCCGTGGCCTGACCGGAGTTGTTGTAGACCCATGAGTCGTAGGCGACGGTGTTGCCGCTGCTGTCGAGGACGGTACGGGTAAGCGGGACGCGCTGCGTGATGTCCCAGGTGAAATTCGTGGTGCGTTGAGTGGCCTGACCTTTGGCATCGATCTGCTGGGTCAACAGGGCGGCGCTGTTATAGGTGGTCGCCGTCGTGTTGCCGTTGAAATCGACGTAGCTGGTCGGATTGCTGTTGGCGTCGTACGTGCGCGTCTTCCAGGGCTGGCCGCAAATGGGGCCGCACGGCTGGCTGATCGAACTGGCGCGAACCAGGCCATTGGCGGTGGCATACCCCATGGTCATGGTGTTGCCTAGCGGGTACGTCACCGTCGACGTGCCATTGCTGCTGTATACGACGCTGGTTATCCCAATGCTGCCTCCAGCAAAGCTGGATGAGGTTCCGCGCCCCGTGCTGTCGTACGTGGTGGATTCATACCTGCTGCCGGATTCATCGATGACGCCGGTCAAGGCATTCGGAAGATTGGCGCCACTCGTCAGCGACGATTCGTTGTACGCGTACTGCAGGACACGCGTGTCGGGGTATTGCACAGACGCCAGATTGCCTGCCGTATCGTAGGTATATATCAACGTGCCGCCATCGGGCAGAGTGACCTGATGAACACGGGCATTGGCGTCGTACGCGAAACTAAGTTGCCGACCTTTCATGTCGGTGACAGTCAACAATAGTCCCGCCAATGGAGCGATCTGTTGTGACGTTTGGGCGGTACTGTACGTCAGCGAGATGCCGTTTCCTGTTTCATCCATGACTTGTTGCAGCAGGCCATTGGCATCGTACGTTTCGGTGTGATGGAGTGCTGCAATGAACGCGGAGTAGCCAACAGGATTGCCCTGACCGTCGTCCATTTCGACTAGCGTGTCCGTAACGTCTCGGGACGCGGTCCAAATCCCATTGCTCTTGGTGAAGAATTCTTGCTTTCCATCCGGGCGAAGCAATGCCACGGTCCCCGGGTAAACGATGACTCGAAGCGATCGGTCGAAACTGTGGCGCCAATGTGAGCCTATCGCCGACTGCGACGTTGAGGCATCACTGTTGTAAAAGCGACGAAGCGTAAGCCATTGGGATCCGGCATAGTCATCTTCTTGCCGATAGCTGTTCCCTGTAGCCGTATTGATAGGATCGCCAACGCTTGGATTGCCATCCGAAGGGGAGCCATACGCTTGTTGGCAGGTAGGTCCGCTTGTGGCCCCGATGTGACCTTCGCCACCATTACAGCCACCGCCATCGCCGACATTCTTGCGATTGTCGACGCCATATATCCAGATGAAATAATCATCGCTCGGGCCCAGATATAACGGCGTCCGCGGAGAACCATCATTGTTAGCAATTAGCCAAGTTCCAACCATAACGGAGGGATAGCCGTTATAGGTCGCATCGACGCATGCTTGACTGTGTGACCAATTGACCACTTTTCGAGACCCGTCTGCGGGCAGTCCGTACATAGAAACGCAGCCATTTACGGCGTCTGCGTGCGTTTGCACATTGATCCAGTTGTCCGCCCGCGCACCCGAGGGCCATAGCGAAAGCAAAGCAGACAGACACAGCAGTCGAAGGACTCCTTTTCTGACAACGTCCGCGCGACGCCGCATTGAACCTGTATAGGAAGAGGCTGTGCGCGAGCGAATCCAGCGCACAAGGGATGGCGTGCGAAGTTCCATTTCATTTCCCCTGATTGACATCTGAGCAAGCCGCGCCTTGGCGCTAGTCACAGGCAGATATAGCAAGGAATGGCAACTGCGCCACCCACCGATGCGCGAACTGGTTCACGATTTGAGCAGTGATATCTCTTACGACAGATGGCGTCGTATGCCATCAATCCGGCTTGCGGAAGGTCAACCCATGGTTGAAGACGAGAACCGAGGTCAATAAAACCGAGGTCAAAGTGGGCTTAAGTTGTGGTCGAAAAGGCCTGGGACAAAATGCCTCGGCAAGCACGAAAAAAGGCCCGACAAAAGTCGGGCCTTTTCTTTCAAATCTGGTACCGGTGATAGGACTCGAACCTACACGACATCGCTGCCAGTGGATTTTGAGTCCTATCAAGAACAGTCTTTAAAACATTAGCTTGGATGATTTGGCGTTCCGCAACGGGGCGCTATTTTGGTCATACAAGTCATTGAAACACAAACCCACGAAAACAATTGCGGAATGACTATTTGGTAGGCGTGACTTTGTCGCCGCGGCGATTGCGCACGTAGTGCTCGGTCATGGTGACGGTGGTGTGGCCGAGCTGTTGCTGAGCTTGGCGGATGTCCGTCGAGTCAGTCTTGTCGGTGCCCGCCTTGGCGCGAAGATCGCGGAACTGGAACTCGCTGGCGGGGATGCCTGCGTCGTCGCGCGCAGTATTGAACCGATCGCGCAGCATCCATTCCGATAGCGGCCGGCCCTGGTCGCTGACGATCAGCCGCGTGCTATGCACCTTGTACCCCGCCTTGCGTGCCGTAATGCGTGCCAGGAGCGCCGCCAAGTCGCCAACGACCTCGATGCGACGCTTGGCCTTGGTCTTGCCCTGCTTAACGTGCAGAAAGCCATCACGGACGTCTCGCTGATCCATGGTCCGCGTGTCTGCCACGCGCTGGCCGGTGAGGTACGCGAGATCCATGGCGTCGCGCAGCGCCTGGTCGCCAAGGTTATAGACGGCGTTGAACACGTCGTCCTCGATATACACGTCGCGGCCCGTCTCCTTGAAGCCACGGATGCCGGCGCAAGGGTTGGGCAAATCGGTATAGCCTTCCTCGCGCGCCCAATTCCAAAGATGAGATAGCAGGGCCTTATCGCGGTTGGCGCGCACCTGAGCCTTGGCGCCACGCCAGCGCAGGAACTTCTTCACTAGGTTGGGCGTGATCCCATCCAGCGGGCCGGGCGGGTCGTTGAAGAAGGTGAGCAGCTGCCGCATGCTTTTGTGGTTGTCGCGCTGCGTGCCGGTCGACTTGGTTGGCACGACGGAGCCGAGATAGCGATCAGCAACATATTTGAAGGTGATGACCTCGCGCGGCTTCTCTGCGCCGTCGCGCTCGATCTCGGCCCATCGTTTGATGGCCAGGCCATAATCAGTTCCTAGCGCCTCTTCTTTGCGCGGCCTGCCGCCGTGGTCGTAGAAGTAGTACGTGGTGTCGCCGCGCTTGCGCTGTCGCAGGCGCGGGATGGCGTTCGGCGTGGATGGTCTGCGCCCCATATCAAGCGGCCTTGTTCGGTCGCCATACGGGCTTGGCGGAGGCCTTCTCTGGCGCACCTTCCACCGCTGCGCGCGTGACCACGGGCCAGCCGTGGCCATCGACGTAATGGCGGATGCCATTCTGGCGAAGAAAGGAGAGCTGTCGGGCGCGCGTGTGCGCCCGGGTCAGCTCGGTGATTTCGGTACGTGACAGACACAGGTTCGTCATTTTCTCACTCACAGCCCCACCTCGGTCGCCTTTCCTTTCTCCACGCGCTGGGATAGGGCGGCTTCTGCAATGGCCAGCGACTCGTCTGCTTTTCCTTGAGTGACAAAACCAGCAGCCACAAGCGCGTCAAAGGCGAATGCCTTTCGCATATCCAACGAAGTGGCGCTCGGGTGGGTGAATAGCGGGATGGGCGTCGCTTTGCATGGATGCGCATACACTTCAATATCTCCGGCATGCTCGCAGCATTTCAGATAGTCGATGTCTTGCTGCGAAGTCCAAGCAACCGCATCACCGCTATCGGCTCGGGTGTTGATCGGCCTAAATCCACGTTCTGCCGCCTTAATGAAGTCAGTGCAGAACGATGAATCCGCGAAACCAAGCGTCACATATGCGCGATTGGCGTGTGTTCGATCAATCGTCACAGGCACAGGGATGCCGTTGACTTCCTGCTGAGATACTTGTTCGATGCGCTCGCCATTCGGTTCGGCGGCGAGCATCGCCCGTTCAATAGCATGCAGGCCACGAACCAGTTCCTTCAGGTCCGGGTCCGTCTTAAGGTCATTGGCGAGAAGCTCGAAGCTATCGAGCAGCGATCCAATGAGTGGCATGACATCCCGAGACTGAGCTGCACGTAGAGCTTCGACCTCAGAAACCGTAGAAGACGTTTGGACGTCGGTGGTCTTAGCGGCTTTCCATGCATGCCACGTTGCATCCTTCAGGTTGTTAGGTTGGTATTCACCGTAGCGATTGGCGTACCACTTCTCAAACGCCTCACGACACTTAAGCTGCTCGGCGGTGTTGTCGTTCATATTGGCATCTCATCTTGCCGTTGTTCGAACAAGTCTGGATCAAGCTCATACATTGAGCATGTACCGTCCTGCTTAACCAGCGCGTCAAGTATATTCGTTGCTGTCTCGTTGTTGCAGGCATCGTAGTTGTACGTGTACTGCACAAAGGCGATTGGACACGGATGTTCGCCATATCTGCATCGCATACACTGCTCGTTGAACGTATAACCTTCAGAGCTATTCGCGAAGTAGGCCATCACTTCACCTCGTCTTGCGGTGCGAGCATGGATTTACGTAGGAAACATGGCGGGTCACCTTCTGGATGGAACGCGCCTTTTGCGAGTAGCGTCTCCGTCACTTCATCGATCATGTCATCGCCAAAGTCGCTGAGGACACCTTCATCCGGCGCGCCGCACATCCAAACTCCCACTTGCGAGTAGATGTCGCCGCGCGCCGCGCAGTAGTGCGCATGTGGCGTTCCTTCATCGTCCGCGTAGTAGAAAATCCACCCATCATGCACAGCCACCTTCCGAGAGGCTACGAACGCTTCTAGTGCTTCAACGGATTCAATGGTCCCGTGCAGTCCAACAGGTTTTCCATCAAGCGTTCCGGTAAAGAGTGCAGGGTAGGCCACCTTCCGCGAGGCGAGGGATTCAAGGGCGGCGCGCAAATCGTCGGCACGTACCGTCACCGACTTAGCCTCGTCACGGTATGCAATCTCCCGCAATCGCTCCGTGACAGCATCATTCGTAACCGCATCGCGGGATAGGTGGGCGTCGATAGCTTTGGCCCAAATATCCATCAAGGTGCACGTTACGTGGTGTTTCGTGGTTCGCTGGAATTTAGATTCCTCGCGAATCGAATCGCGCACCTGCTCCAAACTCATCCCGCTACGCTCGGTGGTCATGGGTTGTTGTCCTTGTTGTCGGTGATGGCGTATTTGCGAAAATTCGTATCGCCAGTCTCCTTGTGCGCAAGATTTCCTTTGCTATCCGTGACGAACATACCAAGTGGCAGGAACACTTGTTCAAAGCATCCATGCCACTGGCCTTTCGCGCCAATCGATTCATCCTTGTCGCATCCCGAACAAAGCGCAGGCATACCCTTGTACTTACGCCACGCGTAATTGCTGAGAGCCGTGTTTTCACAGCAACCACACTGTTCGCATTGAAATAGGCTCACGACTTCCCCCTCACCATCGATTCGAGCGCGTCTTTTCGTGGCGGCAACTTGCCGTCAGCGACATTCCGCGCGATGGATTCCTCCGTCATCTTCACGGCGTGCGCAATGGCGTCATCCTTCGACCAGTCGCGATAGCATTTGTCGTGGTTGACGATGTTCATCCACTGCGTGTCCCAAAGTCGAACCTCACCATCCCCAACCTCCACGGGACGCTCAAGGATTTCTTGGATGGCATCGGCACACATTTCGTAACCATGCGCAATGCCGTCGCAGAAGTCGCCACAGCCGCGACTGGTTCGTTCTTTCTCGCGCCACTTCTCCACCAGCTCCCACAGAGCGCGGTTGTCAGGGGTTGTCATGGGGTCACCTCAACGATTGCACGAGCGATTCGGTAGCCACGCCTATACGCGATAGCCCATCGCCGTGAAGTTGTTGCCGCCTCATCGTATTCTCTGGCAGAAATACATCCTGAGACGACCAGGGTCATAACTGCGTGCCTCGTTCGCTTAGCGCCTAGCCACTCGATGATCCTTCCGCTCGGATACATAGCAACCCACATCTGCGTACTCGTACTCATTTCGCCTGCTCCTTCAACGCAGAGAGGACGGCGGTGGTTTGTTTGTTGCACATGCCAATCTCCTAAAAAGGAATCACTTCCGACCAGTCGTCACAGCCCTCAAGCTGCGCGCCTGGCGGAACCGTTGCCGTCCAGTGCCCGCACCAGCCATCCCGGAACGCCTCGCAGTCCTTGCACGGCGTCAGCTCCGGCAACGACTCCAGCGCCTTCACCGCGTTCTGCGCCGACCGGATCATTCGCGCTCGTTCGTTCTTGTTCGGTAGCTGCAGGCTCACTGAATTGGTGCTCCAGAATGTCGGGATACTTGTCGGTCTCATCGACCAGGATTGAAGCGGGCGTGGGCAGCTTCCAGGCGAGCGGCAACGCTTCCTCTACCGTGCGCGGACACTGGTCAGAGGTTCGCGCCTGCCACCAGCGCAGCGCCTTAGCGCGCGGCATGCCGTCGTGCTCGATGCACACCCACTCGCTAAAGCGTCGCAGGCCGCATTGGTACGTCACACGAAGCGACACGGTCTTGCCGGCCTTGTCGTGGCGTGCATACGAAACAGAGTTGACGGCGTGAACGTTGCGCACGCGTTCTCGGTCCGTGGACAGCACGGGCGCGTTCACCGGGCGGTCGCTGTGCGCTGGGTCCGCGCTACCAAACTCGAATTCGCACACGTCGCACTTGCGCATGCCGAAGGGCAGAAGAGACTGGCACTTCGGGCATTCCTTCATGCGCCCCTTTTCGACTTCCGCTTTCTGTCCCGCTTTGCGCGGTCGGCTCACGCGGATCTGATCGACGGGGCCGTGCTCAAGCAGGTTTCCGGCGAAGTCCAACACCAGGCAGTCACTCTTTCCGGGTGCGATGCGGAAGCCGCGGCCGATTTGCTGATACATGAGCCCGGGCGACTTTGTCGGTCGCAGCATGGCCACGCAATCGATATGCGGGGCGTCGAAGCCTTCGCTGAGCACGTTTACGTTGACCATGCACCGGATGCGGCCTTCCTTGTAGGCGTCGATCAGCGACTTGCGCTCGCCCTTGGGCGTCTTGCTACTGACGACGCCAACAGTGATGCCGCGAGCTTTGAGCACGTCGCGCACCATCTCGGCGTGCTTGATGTTCACGCAGAACACAATCCATGCGCGGCGGTCAGCGGCGCGCGTGCACAGCTCATTGCAGGTGCGCCCCACCAGGCCATTTGCCATCATGGCGTCAGCGAGCTCGCCCTCGTCGTACTCGCCGCCCTTGGTGTGCACCTGCGACAGGTCGGCCAGCTCAAGGCCACCCGGCGTGACCAGGCGCGACAGGTAGCCATCGCTGATCAGGTCCGGGATACGCGCCTCGTAGGCAATCTCGTTGAGCACGTACTCGGGCCCGCAGATCGGAATGGCCTTTCCCTTGAGGCGGTAGGGCGTCGCGGTCAGGCCGATGACGCGCAGGTTCGGATTGAACTTGCGGCAATCGTTGATGAATTTGAGATAGCTGCCTTCGCCATCCAGCGGGATGCGCTGGGCTTCGTCGATGATCAGGATGTCGAAGCGGCCAAGCTGGTGCGCGATCTTGGCCACGCTCTGGATCTGCATGTACAACACGGAGTCGAAGCGATCGCGTCGACGCAGGCCGGCGGCATAGATGCCCATGGGTGCGTTGGGCCACAGCGCGCGGAGCTTGCCGGCGTTCTGGCTGACGAGCTCCTGGACGTGCGCAAGGATGCCCACGCGACCGCCCCACTGCTTGACGGCTTCCATGGCAATGGCCGCCATTAGCGGCGACTTGCCGGCGCCGGTGGGGAGCACCATGGCAGGGTTGCCTTCGCGGTTGCGCAGGAAGTCCCAGCAGGTGTCGAGGGCGGTTTGCTGGTAGGAGCGCAGCTCCATCACGCCGCCCTCTTGGCCGGCGGATCGAGCTTCGCCTCAGTGCGCCGCTTATTGGCACATACAACGCATGCACCGCCATTCACATAACGCACGCAGCTTCCGCACTTCTTGCACTCGGCACCGTCATATCGCGCAGCGTTCCTGTTCTCAACGCGGTGCAAGTGGTTTCGACCGCCTGAAATCTTCCGTTCGCGCGCCGATGCCAGCAGATCGTCCGAGAGCTGACGCCACAGGCCGAAGAGGCTGTCGCCAGCCGTGTACACGCCGACCAGTTCTTCCTCGATCACATGGTCAGGCGCCTCGACCGTCACGAAGCCATCAGGCGACAGGCACACAGCGCGCGCGATCTTGTACTCGCTGATGATGTTGGCCGCTTTGTCGGCGCACTGGCTGATGGTGTGCATGCCGATACGGCCGCAGGGGCGCTCGTTCATGCGGCCTCCCAAGTACGGTATGTGGAGGCGTGCTTCTCTTTGCTGCATTTCTCGCAGCGGCGAATGCCCGTGTCTTTCCAGTCCGGGTGAGCCAAGTGGTCAGGCCACAGCGAAATGCGCTTGATGTTCAGGCGCGGCATGAGCCACACAACGCGCCATGAGTGCAGGCAAAGCAACTGACGAATACTCACGCCGCCTCCTTGTGCTCAACCAACCGTCCCGCAAACGCATCACGCAACTCGTTCGTCTGGGCATCGCGAATCTGCGCAGGCGTACTGGCGGCGAGCTCCGTGCTCTCAAAGCTGCCCGGCCCACGCGGCCCATTGCGGAATACAAAGCCGTCAGCGGACTTGTATTCGACCCAGCCATCATCAGCCGACGCGTCCGATACTTCGCCCCAACGCTTCAACAAAACCGGTACGTACAGATGGCTCGAGCACGCCGCGCGCTGCGCATCCAGCGGAATGTCCGCGCCCCACTTGGCGCACGACCAGCGGCCATCGCCATCCTTCTCGGGCGTGGCGTGCAGGCAGGTGCGGCAGGAGACCTGGGGGAGCTGGTTGGTGTGGCACACCTTGCTGGCTGGGCAGAACTTGCACTTGTAGAACGCGGCGTCCGTGCTGATGCCGGGCAGGGGCTCCTGAGCGAAGATGATGCGTTCGGCTTTGGCTTCGAGCGAAGCCTGGAAGTCCGCGTCCGCATGGATGCGTTCGGCATGCAGCTGGTCGTCATCCTTGTTGACGGCCAGGTACAGCGCCCGATCCAGCTGCGCCCACTTCATGTAAATCTGCATCTGAGCGTAGTGCTCGGGCTTCGCCTTGTGCACGCCGTCCTTGACCAGCGTGGCGAAGCTCTTGGTGTTGTGCGTTTTGAACTCGCACACGTGCCAGGTCTTGGGCGCCTCGGGAATGCCCAGCGCCACGGCATCCATGCTGCCGCCAGCGTGGCCGCTGACACTCTTGAAATTGAACTGATTGCCGGTCGCCGGATCGACGTCCACGACCTTGCAGCCGATAGCGCGCAAGTCGGCGACGAAAGCCGCCTCTTCGCGCTGGCCGCGGTCGAACAGGCGCAGCATGCGGCCGTCGAACTGCTCGCCACCGGTCACCCAGCGGAAGCCGTACCACAGCTGACGCTCGCACTCACGACCGATCACGGAACCGCCGAGATAGGCGCGCGGCTGCGACTGATGACCGGCCCAAAACGAATAGATCGCGTTGACCGTTTGGGATTCGGGTTTTTCGGGTAGCAGGGCCATGGGCGGTTCCTGGTTCAAGAAGGGGCCGGTCTTTCCCGGCTGTCAGCTCGTTGCTGCGTCTACACCGACGGCGCGGCGAAGGAGTCGGGCTTCCTTGCCCTGGCGCGCAGCTCGCGCGGAATGGTTAGGCGGCGCGCTGTGCCCACGGCGGCGTGGCGCCGGTTGCGGGTGCGGCGGTGTTCGTCTGCGTGGGAGCGATCTGCGTGTTCGTCGCCACGACGCCTTCAGCCTTCTTCCAGGCCTTCACTTCGTTCTTGTCGCGGGTGCTCTTGTAGCCCTTCTTGTCCACAGTACCCGCCGGAATCATTTCGACGCGGATGATGTGGGGCTTGTAGTGCAGCTCCTGCGAATCACGCGGATTGGCAACGCCGGTTGCGGCGCGAACCGAGGCGAACTCGCGATTGGCAATGGTGCGCGCCTGCTCGTTCGGGCTGCTGAGGTTGATGCGCGACCACACCTTGCGGCCGAGGTACTGGCTGTCCTTGATCTCGTACTCAAGCTCCAGGTACTCGCCATCGTTGTTCTTGGTCGGCTTCATCTCGCTGTTGACGATCTGCGCGAGGTATTCGCCGGAGGGAAGGGCGCTGAAGTCGGACTGGGCTTCGGCTTCGGCGTCATAAGCATTGAAGATATTTGCCATGTTCGTGTTCCTCGGTTCGGGTTGGTGGTGCTTGGTAGGCAGTGGCCGGCCTTGCATCCGGCTGCGTCGTTTCTCAGTCCCGCTTGCGCGTTAGCTCCGCGACTCACTGCCGTAATCGTTAAGCCGCCTGCGCCATCGCAGTCGGCGTCATGGCCTGCATCAGCGCAGACCACGAAAGGTCGATGGTGTCGGGCATGCCGTAGCGGTTGCCGGCGATGTAGCTGGGCTTAGCGTTGACGTGCATCACGCGGCGGCCAGTGCCGACACCGCGAGCGCGCGTGCCGCTGAAGCCGTCCTTTTCTTTCTTGATGGCGATCTCTTCCTGAGCGAAACCGATCACGTCCGCCCACTCGACAGCCAGGCCGAGCGCGCCCTTTTGCAGCTTCAGCTCGTAGCGGTCGAAGGCTTCGGTGTCGGGCGCCTCGAAGCGCTTCACCGCGCTGTGGGCAATCAGCACGATGGCCTTGCCGTGATTTAGGCGCAGATCGTTCAGCGCGGCAAAGAACTGGCGCCAGGTGTCGTTGGCGGCGATGTAGCCCTTGCCGTAGCCCGGCGCTTCGATGTTAGGCCAGCCGTTGGCCTTGCAGACGTGCGCCCACACAAGCGGCTCAAGCCAATCGAGCGAGTCAATGACGGCGGTGCCAAAATCGTTCGGCGCGGCCAGGCTGTCGATGGCCTGCATCACCTCATCGAACGAGGTCAGCAGCGGGAACGCGTTCGTCTCAATGCCCTGCAGGCCGTCTTCGAGCGGCAGGAAAATCGGGTTGTATGCGCCGGCCGCGAAGGTGGATTTGCCGACCTTCTGCGCGCCGTGCACGATGACGCGCGGCGGCAGGCTATTGCGGGTGGTGCGGGAGATCGAAGAAAGGGAAATGGCCATGGTTTAGGGCTCCGGGTTCGTGGTGCACGGTTCGTCGAGTTCTATTTCGGCGCGGCCGCAGACTTTGCAGAGGCCGAGAACGATGTCGCCGTTTTGGTCTTTGATGACGTCGGGCACGCCGGCATCACCGCGCTTGTAGAGGACGTGTTCCGCTTCCATCACGCCGCCTCCCGCATGTCTTCCGCGATGCGCTCAACCTTCACCGAAGGCTTAGCGGGCTTGGCGGTGATCGCCTGCGACAACACCGAATAAGCATCCGGCTCGTTCGACTGCAGGTAACGAAGGCCGGCAAGAACGAGCGACGGCTTGTAGCTGATGGCCTGTTCCAAGAGAGCGAGCGGCACCTGATCCTTGATTGCCGCCAACGCAGGCCCGTCCACCGTGCGATTCATCGCGTAGGTGATCGACACCTTGTAGTCGGCGCCCTTCATGCTGACGCTGCCTTCGGTCTTGGCGGGCATCAGTTCGACCAGGGCTTGCTCGGCGCGCAGGCGTTCTGCGGTTGCACGGGCTTCGTTGAACTTGGCGATTTCCAGGTTCTTGGYGGCTTCGTCGATGGGGTTCATGCGGCCTCCAAGAGCGTGTGCTTTTCGGCTTCGGCAGCGGCTTTGGCGAGAGCTAGGGCAATGCGCTTCGCCGCTGCGATAGAGATGTGATACGACGACGAGCTATTCCCGCTGTCCATGCAGATATGGATGCTGCCTACGGCGCCGTGCTGGCAGTCGTGTGCATTGACGCTGACGGCAATTTCGCCAAGCGTCTTATGCGCTCCTGCAGTCCTGGTCTCGTTTCGATAGACAATGCTCATGTCACCTTCTCCAGTGTGTTTAGCGCGCCAACCACAGCAAGGCGGCGCAGATGAATTCGATGGCGATCGGGGTGACCAAAGCCCGGGCGAGCTTCACGCGGCACCCTTGGGCTCAACCTGACGCACGCTGCGCAGGTAGCGCGTCGCAGTGCTGAGCGCGTTGGCCACGCTATGGCCTTCGCTCGCGGTGCGCAGCGCCATGCGTTCTGCCTGTTTTGTGGTCTCGGGGCCTGCGTGCGAACTCATGCGGATCGAGCGACGCAGGGCGAATAGGCGCGGGTCGTAGATGGTGGCGCTCACTGGTCACCTCCGTTGATGCGAATGCGCCGAAGAAGAACGGCCGCGATGAATCCAGCGAAGCCGCCTACGATCTGGCCGATGACGAAGCCAGCAGGGAAGCTCATGCCGCCCACCGCCATTCACTCTGCGAGAAGCCGCCAGCCATCAGCTCGACCGCCTCGGCAATGCGTGCCTTCGCCTTGCGATCCGTGATGCGGCGGTTGACGGCCATGCGGCGCCAGAACCAGCCCTCGAGCATCACTTCGTTCGAGGCGCGGCCCATGCCGCCCGGCACCTTTGCCTGCAGCTCATGCATCTGATCGTTGAGGCGACCGCGCTCGTAGTTCGACGCGTACGGGTCTTTGATGGCCTTCCACCAGTCGCGCTGTGCGCGGCGGGCAGCGTGCCGGAGCTTCTGGTAGGTATGGCGGTTCACTTCTCACCCCTCGCGCGCTTCAGGACTTCCTTGCGTTCGTTGACGCGCGTCACTCCGAACAAGCCTTTAAGGCCTGCGTTGATGACGCGATCAAGGAACTCCAACCGCCACTTGTCGTGCAGGCAGGCGAGAGCGATGCGGATGATTTCGTGAGCCTTGGTCAGCTCACCCATCAGGCCGGAGACAATCCAGCGGTCACGGACCAGGCGGTCCGCTTGCTCGGGCCACCCGGCGGAGCGCAAGAAGTCGGCAATCTCCTGGAGATCCAGGAGCAAGCCGTTCTTGTTGCGGTCGCCAGTGGCCATCGAGACCTCCCATCACTCGCCGGTTGGCGGTGCGGGGAGAACTATGCGCTTCGCACAGTTTACGGTCAATGCGTTTCGCACGGTTATTTGTGCATACCGCATAGTTGTTCAGCTAGCGTTTAGTTTAGTGTCGGTTTTTTGGCACAAAAAAAGCCCGCTCAAGCGGGCTTGGTCCAGGGGCGCGGTGATTCACTGCGTCATTGCATCGACCTGGAAGCGCGAGAACGCCACCTTGTAGTCGGCCTCCGTCGGCGTTCCACGATCCCCATGCGCCCAGCCGGGAAGGTAGGCGAGCCACGCCGCGAATAGGTCTTTGCCGCTGGCTTTGATGGTCGCGCTGGCGGGCCCTGCAACGAATGCCTTGTAGGCATCTTCGCCTGACTGCCGCGCGGCGCTTACGCATGCCTCAAGGGATGCGCGTGCGGCCTCCGTGGCCTGACTCCGGTAGTCAAGCCTGGCCTCCATATGGGCCTTGTAGCCGATGGACGCGCACTTGTTGGCCGGTTCGGTAAGAGCCGCCATGAAGCCATCCGCGGTGGTTGGCGGCGGCGCCTGTCGCGGCCCCGAGAAGTCCCTGGATGAAAGCCTTATCTCAGGTGGCGGAAGGGTAGTTTGAGCCAGTGCCGAGGCAGTCAGAAGGGCGGCTAACGCAATCCATAGCCTCTTCATTTCTTCCCCTGCAGCTGGTCAATCATGGAATCAACGACCGCCTGAGCCTCGGGCGATAGGTCGCTCCACTTGCGCAGACGCGTGCGCATGGTGTCCACCCGCTCTTGGTCGTCCGTGCCCGCATACATCTCTTCAAAGGTGGTCTGCAGCACGTCTAGAAGTGCCTTTATGTCATCCGTATCCACACGATTTCCCCTGGTGCCATTGAACCATTGCGCAACAGTGGATTCGGCACGGGAGATCCCGCGCTTCTCCAGCGCGGCCACCACATCGGGAATCGTCATGCGCAATTTCTTTCTTTGCGCTGTCAGATTGTCAGTGAACTTGCTCATGAAATGAGACGCCTGTAACGGCGCGGTATGTGACCAAGGTCGAAGGCTAGAGCAGGTGCTTGCATTCCATCTGTGCGAAGTGCACACTCCGAAACAATGCAAAACGCACAGTCAACCATGACCCCTCGCGATTACTGGCAGAGCTACGTGGATCGGAACGGCGGCCTCCCGGCAGTCGCTGACAAGCTCTGCATCCCTTATCCCACCCTCTATGCCGTCGGCATGGGGCGCAGAGGCATCGGCCACCGGCTGGCAGATCGGATGGTCAAGGCTGACCCGAGCCTTGATGCCACTGTGCTGATTTGGGTCCGGCCGTTGCAGCCGATCCAGAGTCCGCTGAGCAATTCCACGAGCCCGGTCACTAAGAGGGCGGCCTAAGCCATGGCGCTTGTGCATTTCAACGTCCTTGTCCGTGGTGTCCATGCCGACACCGTACTGACGCAGCGCAACACCTTCCACGTTCGGAGTAGCCAACCGTGAACGTCATCGACGCAGCGCACCGCACCATCCACGACTACCCGGGCGGCTCCGAGTCGCTTGGCCCACGCATCGGCATGTCCGCCGCCGTGCTTCGCTCCAAGGTCAACCCGAACACGGCCACGCATCACCTCACGCTTCGCGAGGCCGATCGCATCATGGGCGTGACCGGCGATCACCAGATCCTGCATGCGCTGGCTGCCAATCATGGCTTTGCGCTGACCAGCCTGGAGGGCGAGTGCGAGGACGTCTCGATCCTGACGAGCATCCTGCGCGTGACCAGCGCCGAGGGCGAGCTCGCGCGCGTGATCGACGTCGCTCTGGCCGACGGGCGCATCAGTGCCAACGAAAAGGCAGACATCGAGGAATGCGCACTTCACGTGCAGCAGAAGATCGTCGCCATGGTCAATCGGATCGTGGGGCAGAGCGGCGCGGTGTTGAAGGCGGTGGCGTGAACACCACCGACCAGCTCGCCCCACTCGAGTTCAACCCGGACCCCGACACCGTCGAAACCATTCGCACCCACCTGTGGCTGCAGCGAAATGCGCGCGAGCTGGCCGAGCAGGGAGAAGAAAATGTCTGACGAAGCCGACAAGGCCGCCGAGCTGGAACAGATCGAGCGCGAGGCGGCGATCCGATTGCATGCCACGCGGGTGCGGGTGATTCCACTTTGCGAGGAATGCGAGGAAACGCCCGTCGTCGTTTCTAAGGGCGTCGCGTGGCGCTTCTGCATTCAGTGTGCTGAGGATCATCTGCGTAGGAATCAGGCGGCGTGAGTGCTGCGCGCCACTACTACAACGAAATCGATCCCTACGCCGTGGCGTGGCTTCGCAACCTCATGGCCGAGGGTCTTATCCCTGCTGGCGACATCGACACCAGGAGCATCGAGGATGTCCGACCCATTGACCTCGCCGGATACGTGCAATGTCATTTCTTTGCTGGCATCGGCGGGTGGCCCCTCGCCCTGGCGCTTGCCGGATGGCCGAGTGATCGACCCGTGTGGACTGGCAGCTGCCCTTGTCAGCCTTTCAGCGTCGCAGGTAAGGGAAATGGGGCTGCAGATAAGCGGCATCTCTGGCCTGCATGGTTCCACCTCATCAGCCAGTGTCGCCCTGCAGTCGTCTTTGGAGAGCAGGTTGCGGCAGCGGTTGGACATCAATGGCTCGATGGAATGTGTGCTGACCTGGAAGGACAGGACTACGCCATCGGGGCGACGGTATTGCCAGCTTGTGCCGTCGGCGCGCCCCATCGGCGAGATCGCCTCTGGTTTGTGGCCGACACCGACCGTCCAGGACTCGGAACAAGCGGGCGGCAAAGGGTGCATAGCGAATGGAAAACGCGGCCATTCGTTGCACAGTCTGTCGCAGGCACTTTGGCCAACGCCGGCGGCACGGGACTGGCGCAGCGAGAGCGCGAGCGCGGAGTTTTACGAGAGGTGGGCTGCGAATCCCAAGGGCAAGACGCTGCCAATGACAGTCGCGCTATGGGCCATGCCAACGAGCTTGGCACCAGCGAAGAGCGGCAACAACGAAGCGGGCAATTCGGCTGGCCTAGTGGCAATCCGTGGGCACGTCCTGGCTGGATCATCGGACACGACGGAAAAGCCCGGCGCGTTGAACCCAGCATTCGTCTGCTGGCTCATGGGCTACCCGCTAGAGTGGGACGCCTGCGCGCCTACGGCAATGCCATCGTCCCGCAAGCCGCGGCCGAGTTCATCCAAGCGTACGCCGAAGCCCGAGGGCTGATCGCCGCTCCGGTGGAGCTGGCCGCATGACCGCCGCCCAAGCCCTGACGCAACTAGATCAATCCGAAGCAGCCCGCTTCCTCGCTATCCTGGACGAGAGCGCCGAGACGTTCTGTTTCCGCGTCTTCGACGACAAAGAGTCGCGCAAGGATCCGCGCCTTGCTGCCAAGTTCGACGGCGGTCTCACCGATGTGTGGCCGCACCTGGTCGCCAAGCAAGCGCAGGGCTGTGGCGTGTACGTGGTGGCAAACGCCGGCGAGCAGACCAACGACACCATCTACAAGGTGCGCGCGGTGTTTGCCGATACCGATGGCGCGCCGCTGGATCCGATCCTGGCCTGTGGCCTTGAGCCCCACGTCGTCGTCGAGTCCAGCCCGGGCAAGTGGCACGTCTACTGGCTGGTGGACGATCTGCCGACAGCGGCCTTTCGCGACGTGCAGCGCTCGATCGCGGCGCAGTTTGGCACCGACAAGAGCGTGAACGACCTGGCGCGCGTCATGCGCTTGCCGGGCATGCTGCACCAGAAGGGTGCGCCGTTCCTCGCCCGCATCATCCACGAGTCCGGCGCGCTGCCGTACTCGGCTGAGACGATCCTTGCGCACTTCCCGCCGGCGGTCGCCTCTGACCAAAGCCAAGGTCTGACCGGCGCTCAAGGCCTCGGGCCTGGCGTCGTCATCGAGCACGATCGCCACGCGGACGTGATCAAGTGCACGTTACTACTCGCGCAGTCCGTGCATGCCGGCGCCATGACGCGCCGCGAAGCCTTCGACACCATGTGCGCGCGTCGCGATGCGGGCCGTTACAGCCGCCATGTGCCTGACGAAGAGATTCAGCGTGCGTTGGATGGGGCTCTGTCGAAGCGGGAGTTGGCGCCGGCAGTCGTCCCGCCCGAGCAACAGCCTGCAAGCATCATGGATGCCCTTGATGCCGCCTGCGTGCCGTTCACGCTCGAAGAGTTGGCCGCTTCCGCCATCCCGCACCCGCACGCCTTCATGTCCGCAGACGGACGCCGCGGCCTGTTCCCGGAAGGCGAGGTGTCCATCGTGGCCGCGCCTGGCCGCGAGGGTAAGACATCCGCCGTGATGGCCATCGTCAAGCAGTACGCGCTCGGCCTGCCATTGGCAGACATGTGCCCGTCCGAGGTTCGCTCGGCCATGATCTACAGCGCCGAGGATGACCGCGCGCAGTATTCGCGCAAGTTCGAGGCCCAGCACCTTTACGCGACGCCCGACGAAGCAGACCGCCTGCGCAAGAACGTCATCATCCCCGAGCTGCACCAGGGCGCGCTGAGCGATATGCGCGAGATCGTGAAGGCGCAAGGCAAGAACCTTGCACGCGGACTCATCGTTGAACCCTTGATAGCCAAGATAAACAAGATGAAGGACCGCGAGTGCCCGCTCGGCCTGGTCGTCTTCGAGACGGCCTCGACCATCTCCGAAGCCGAGGAAGACAACGCGGGCCTGCGCTTCCTGGTCATGACCCTGAAGCACATTGCCAAGACGACCGGCGTTGCCGTGGTTCTCACGCACCACACGAACCAGGAGTCAGGTAACGCCCTGTCATCGCTCGAGCTGAGCGAGGCTGCAATCCGCGGTGGCACAGCCCTGGTCAACAATGCCCGTCAGACGCATCTCATCGTGAACCTTGGCAGCGACAGCCAGCCATTCCCCGATGGCGATGCCCGCACGCTGTTGCGCAAGATGGTCGCGCGCGGCGAGGCGGAGCGCGTGACGGCGCTGGTGTGCCTGTCATCGTCCAAGTCAGCCGATCCTGCGCCGACATTCTTCCGCTGGGCGGACACCGAACACCATGGCCCGCGCCTGCACACGATCCAGCCGCCGAAGGATGTGGCCGGCAAGTCGTGGCTCAGTGTCCGCCGCATGCTGTCTGGTGCGCGCGAGGAAGCCAAGGCAGACAAGAAGGCAGAGCAGGGCAACGCCAGCATGCGCGTGGTCGTACAGGCCGCCTGCGCCCTGGCTGAGGCTGGCGAGCAGCCCACGGCCGCGAAGATCAGTGCCAAGTGCGGTCGTAACCCGGGCTGGGCAAAGCCCTACCTCGCCATGGCCCTCGAGCTTGGCGAGCTGTCCAGGTCGACGGAACAGGTGCCACGAACCAAGGGGTTCACCGATGTCTATCGGCCTCCGTCTGACGCTCCGAAGCCCTGGGAAGCGGGCGACTCCTTGGTCAACTCCTTGCCTCAATCAAACGCACCGTGGAGTCAGAAGTAAATGCGCATGAATCAACGACTTAACTCCTTGATTGACT
This sequence comes from Dyella sp. 01N36, assembly GCF_056399745.1. NCBI lineage: Bacteria > Pseudomonadati > Pseudomonadota > Gammaproteobacteria > Lysobacterales > Rhodanobacteraceae > Dyella > Dyella sp. 01N36. Next base: position 30,526 of record NZ_JBFTRY010000016.1, on the reverse strand, counting down.
CCTTGATGACTCCTTGCTTGCCGTTGGGGCATGTGCTGGGGGTAAATGCGGCGCTGTCAGGCGCGCATTACCCCGTACTTGCCCCCGCCCGACTACTACTCCTTGATGCTGTATCCCTAAAGGGGCAAGGAGTAGTCACCAAGGAGTCGTCGATCCCTGCTGTCAGGGTGCCGGCATGAGCTGGCAGACGATGATGGTCTTTGGGGGCGCTGCGATCCTCGCGATCTTCGGCAAGGACCACGACGACGCGGTAGCCTGCGCAGCCTTCGGTTTGGTCGGCCACATCTGCTGGGCGATCGACCGCCTTGGTGCGCGCCGATGAACAGCGAGCACATCGAAGCCGTCCTGCTCATGCGCTGGGTCGAGGGAGCTGAGCGCGACTGGCCCGAGCTGAAGTTCTTCGCGGCCTGGCCGAATGGTGGCCATCGGTCGAAGCGCACTGCCGGGCTGATTAAGGCAGAGGGCGTTCGCCGCGGTCCGCCGGATTACTGGTTCCCTGTGCGCCGGTCTGACTTCATCGGCTTGGTCATCGAGCTGAAGACCGAAACGGGCCGACCGTCGACCGAACAGCGGGAGTGGCTGGCTCACCTTCGCGCCACAGGATGGCGCGCCGAACTCTGCCGCGGCCACGAGCAAGCCATCGCCGTGCTCCGTGATTATCTGGCGGCCGATGGGGCCGACAACGAACTCAAGGACGCCGCATGACCCTACACACCTTCGAAGCCAACAGCCGCCCCAGCTTCCGCGAGCGCGTGTTCGCCCTGGCCGGCCATAGCACCTGGCGCGAGCCGACGGGGGCTGGCACAAGCCACCTGCGCGCGATCCCGGCCGATCACATGGTCGCCGCGGCTTTGTCGTTCGGGCGTCGCGATGCCAAGGACATCGGCCCGGACATCGCCATGGACATCGCCACCGGGCGCGCTGGCCACTATCGACCCATCTGCGAAGCGCTCGGTAAGGCGCTGGCAGGCGATCGCAGCGTCTTGGTGAAGCGTCACCGCGCCAACATCGGCGTCGTTGCCTGGGCGGCTTACCAGGCGGTCATGGGGCGACCGCAGCCACCGATGCCCGATGGCGTGCGGGCGGACGACTGGAACGACCTGGTGGCGGCTGGGGCGTATATCCTGGAGACGTTGGCGGAGGATGCGCTTGCGTTGGCGGCGCGCAGGAACCGCCGCGCTGCTTGACAAGCGCTAGGCGCCCTGCACGAAACTTCCATCATCGAACCACTGCGCCCTGTCATCTGACGGGGCGTTTTCGTTTGGGGTGGTGGCAGGTCAGCTAACACGGCCGTGATGGCAATCGCGGCGAGGTCGGTAGGGCTCCGTACGGTGTCCCGCAACCTTGGTAACCCGCGGCCTGAAAAGCCAACGCGTAGGCGTCCCGCCACCCCGATCACCTGAGCCGGCCTGCGCCATTGGCGTCAGTAGCAGCGGAAACGCTCGCCGGACTTATTCACAACCAGCGAAGGATGCTCATCATGGGCTCGATGACGAAGAACGACTGTCCGTTCTGCGCGGACAACGCGCGCGCTCGCCGTGAAGATTTCGAGCGCGATGTGCTGCCAGAGATTCAGGCAAAGCGCGACGCCGAGCAGGGCGACGTAACGCAGGGCGGCTGAGCATGCACGCACACATGCCGCCGTTCACTCGGAAGGATCCGCCTGCGCGTGCAGAGCCTGCTGCGCCGATTAGCGACCGCGAAGCGGGCCTCCGCACGCTGAAGCACTACCTCTACCACGCTGGTCTGATCGTCGATCAGCTTATTGCCAGCGAGATGTCGATCACGGCTCGTGTGCCTGAATCGGCCACGTCCGAGCGCATTCCTGTTCGCCACCTTATCGATTGGTGCGCGCTCGATGCGCAGCGCGAAGCTGTCGTTCCGCTACGCCGCAACGCTGACGGTTCGCTAGCCACTGACGGCACAGCCGCCGACTTCCAGCGCGACCGGGACGCGACCGGCGCATGAGTGCCCCTAAGCGGCACTTCGTCATCCCTGACACCCAGGTCAAGAAGGGTGTTCCGACCGACCACCTCGCTTGGATCGGCCAAGCCATCCGCGACTACCAGCCCGACGAGGTGATCCACCTTGGCGACCACTGGGACTTTCCTTCGCTGTCGCGCTACGAGGGTATCGGGTCGCTGTCGATGGAAGGCGCGCGCGTCGAGGACGATGTCCAGGCTGGCAATGACGCGCTGAGTCTGCTGACCAAGGCCATGGGCCGTCCGAAGCGTCCGCKCAAGATGACGATGCTGGAAGGCAACCACGAGCATCGCCTGATTCGAGCGATCAACAGCGACCCGCGACTGGCTGGCACGTTGGGCTATCACCTGCTCAACCGCGAGCGGCTTGGCTGGGACGTGGTGCCGTATTACTGCAGCGCACCCGGCCAGCGCGTGATCGACGGTGTGACCTACGCGCACTACTTCGCGGCAGTGAACACCGGCCGCGCCATCGGCGGCACGCCGCAGAACAAGCTCAACCATGTTGGCGACTCGTTCGTGCAGGGCCACGTGCAGGGATACGAGGTTGGCACCAAGCAGTACGCCACCGGCAAGATCAAGAAAGGCATCGTGGCCGGCTCGTGCTACCTGCACGACGAGGAATACAAGGGCATGGCCAACAACCACTGGCGCGGTGTGGTTGTTCTCAACGAGGTACGCAACGGCGAGTTCTGCGAGATGCCGCTGACACTCGACTACCTGTGCCGCAAGTACGAGGGCGTGAGCCTTGATGCGTACATGCGCCGGAAGTACCGCAATGCGACGGAGCGTTTCACGGTGGCGAGGAAGGCGGCATGACCACCATCGCGTGGGATGGCTACGTGCTCGCTGCCGACAAGCAGACCACATATGGCGGTTCGAAGTACCGAATCACGAACAAGATCGAACCTGTCGCCGGCGGATACATCGCCTGCGCAGGCAACGTCGCACAGATCCATCACTTCCTTCGCTGGTATCGCGGCGGCAAGAAGGTCAAGAAGCCCGAGCTGGTGAACTTCACGGCCATCATGGTCGTGCGCGGCAAGCTCAGCTTGTGGGAAGGCGATTCAGAGATCCCGTGCCGAATCGAGGAATGCATGGCCGAGGGCTCCGGTTGGCGATGGGCCGCYGCAGCCATGGACTTCGGCAAGACGGCGGTCGAGGCCGTCCAGTACGCAGCGACACGAGACAACGGCACCGGTGGTGGCGTGGATTTCGTCGTCATCAAACAGCGCGCACGCGCAAAGAACAGGGGCGGCAGCTGATGCGCAATTTCATTGAAGGGGCAAGCGTGGGCTACGCGGTGACGTATTTGAGCGGCGTGATGGCTGGCTTTCCCTGGGACAAGCTGGCGTCGGCGCTGACCGCGCTGTGGTTCGCCTCGCTCCTGTTCGACAAGTACGTTCGTCCGCGCATCGTTGCGTGGTTCAAGGCACGAAAGGCGGCGACGCAGGAATGAATCCGCGCGTGGTTGTCACAGCCAGCGCTGCGGTTCTTGCCGTAGCAGGCGCGCTCGTGACGAAGTGGGAGGGCGTGCGATACACGCCGTACCGCGACACCGGCGGCATTCTGACCGTGTGTTATGGGCACACCGGTAAGGACGTGATCGACGGTCGCCGGTACACCACCGACGAGTGCGAACAGTTCAAGCAGGCTGACCTTGAGGTAGCAAACCAGTCCGTCAAGCGCTGCTTGACCATGCCCATGCTCGTGCAGATCGAGGGCGCACTCACGAGCGCCGTATTCAATGCGGGGCAGGGCGTCGTTTGCGGATCGACCTTGCAGACCAAGGCACAGCTCAACGACTGGCCGGGCGCGTGCGCCGAGCTGGGCCGCTGGAAGTACATCGGACGCCAGGTCAGCCAAGGCCTGGAGAATCGCCGCGCCGACGAGCGCGCCGTATGCGAGGGCAAGTCATGACCGGCATGTACACGCACCGCCTCAAATGGTGGGCATGGCTCGCGCTGAAGATCGTGGCCATGCACCGGCGCGTATCGGGCCAGACGAGCTTTGACCGAGTTGTCGAGTTCTGCCTGCGCAAGGGGTTCACGCCGCGATGACGATCACACTGCACTGGTGGATGATTCCTGTCGCGCTCGTTTGTTGGGGCGCGATCACCTTGTTTCGTGCACCGACTGCCGGATTTGAAGGCATTGGCAACGCAATGGGCGCCATTGCGTTGTTTGCCATAGCCGCCGCCATCTGCCTTGGACACTGGCTGTGATGGACGCGCTCAAGCCTTACTGGCTGGAAATCAAGTTCGCGCTGTGGGCATTCGTGCTCACGGCTGTCTTTCTTGCTGGCCATCACGTTGGCGGCCTTCGCGCACGCGAACAGCTTGCCAAAGCCGACCAGCACACCGCCGAGCAAACCACCAAGGCCAGCGAAGCGGCGCGCGACACCGAGCACACGCAGGCCAATGACTTCGCGGCCATCGATGTCAAATTCACCGGGGACATGCGTTATGCGCAAGCTCTTTCTGCCAGCACTGTCGCTGGCCTGCATGCTGGCACTGTCCGGCTGTCTCCAACGTGGCGTTGTGCAGCCGCCGGTGTGCCCGCGACCGCAGCCGATCCCGGAGCTGTCGACGCCGCGAATCGACTACGTGAAGAAAGTGCAGGCCGAATTATTGGACTCGTTGCCAGCCTCCAAGCAGAAAGGGATGCAGCCCTAGACAAGCTGGCTGCTGAGCGGAAATAAGCATGGCCAAGAGCAGTACGACGTTCGAAAAGGGCAAGTCGGGCAACCCGGGCGGGCGTTCGCCGCGCATCGGGCCCAATGGCGAGACAGCGGCCCAGCTCGCGCGCGAGCACACGGTCGCGGCGATCGAATGCCTTGTCGAGGTGACCAACGACAAGAAGGCGTTTCCTATTGCACGAGTTCAGGCCGCCAATGCGCTGCTTGACCGCGGCTGGGGTAAGCCCACCGAGTACGTCGAGGCCAATGTCACGACTRACAACGTGCCCGTGATCCAGATCGTTCGCGTTCCGGCCGATGCCGCAGATACAGCTCACTGATCCTCAGTTCGAGTTCGTCACCGCTGAAGAGCAGTTCCCCGCCATGGTGGCCGGCTTCGGCAGCGGCAAGACTCACGCGGCCATTGTTCGCGCGCTGACAAAGAAGCTGCAGTACCCGCGCCAGAGCGTGGCGTACTACCTGCCTACGTACGACCTGGTGCGCCGCATTGCGTTTCCGCGCATCAGCGAGCAGCTGGAAGAGCTTGGCCTGAAGTTCGCCACGAACAAGGCGGACAACATCATCACCGTGCAGGATGCGGGCGACATCATCCTGCGCACGATGGACACGCCCGAGCGCATCATCGGCTATGAGGTGGCCGACTCGATCGCCGACGAGCTGGACACGCTAAAAGAGGAACAGGCGCGCGCGGTCTGGGTGAAGATCATCTCGCGCAACCGCCAGAAGAAGCCGGACGGCAGCTTGAACACGGTGGCCGTGGCAACCACGCCGGAAGGCTTCCGTTTCGTCTACGACCGCTGGAAGCGAAACCCTGCGAACGGCTATCGCATCATCAAGGCATCCACGCTGAGCAATGCGCGGAACTTGCCAGCCGGCTACATCGACAGCCTGCGCGCCTCGTACCCGAGCAACCTGCTTGCCGCGTACCTGGACGGCGAGTTCGTGAACCTGGTGGCGGGTTCGGTCTATCCCGAGTTCGACCGCGCCAAGAATGCCAGCACCGAGACGATCAAGCCCGGCGATGCGCTGCACGTGGGCATGGACTTCAACGTCGGCAAGATGTCGGCGGTCGTGCACGTACTGCGCGGCGACAACCCGCACGCTGTCAAGGAATACACAAAGGTGCTGGACACGCCGGCCATGTGCGCGCTGCTGAAGCGTGAGCATCCGGGCCACGCGATCATGGTCTATCCCGACGCCAGCGGTCAGGCGCGCAAGTCGAACAACGCCAGCGAGTCCGATCACGCAATCCTGCGTACGGCTGGATTCAGCGTGCGCGTCAACGCCACCAACCCACGCGTCAAAGACCGCGTGCTGTCGGTGAATGCCATGGTGAACAAGGACGGCGCAAGGCGCTACCTGGTGAACCCTGAGCTTTGCCCCGAGCTGGTCGAGTCGCTCGAGAAACAGGCCTACGACAAGAACGGCGAGCCAGATAAGGCCGGCGGCCTGGATCACGTCATCGACGCGGCCGGCTATTTCGTCGTCTACCGATACCCCATTCAGCACCGCATTGCCGTGGTGCAGCCTCTCAGGATCTAAGCATGCCCATTGCCGTCAATGACACCAACGACGAGATCACCGCTCGCCGCAAAGAATGGGTCGTGCTTGACGCCTTGATGGGCGGCACGCCTGCCATGCGCAAGGCAGGGCAGAACCTGTTGCCCATGTGGCCCGCCGAGGCTAGCGACGCCTATGATCTACGCCTTAAGACGGCCACTCTGTTTCCAGCGTATCGCCGCACGGTTGGCGTTATGTCGGGCAAGCCATTCGCCAAGCCGCTGCAGTTGAAGGATGCCGACCAGCAGATCGAGCAGTGGGCCGACGACATCGACATGCAGGGCGTCAGCCTGAACAGCTTTGCCGCGGAGATGTTCGAAGAATCGTTCAGTGGCCTCGCCGGCATTATGGTCAGTTACCCACGCGCGCCCGCCGGCGGCTATCGCAGCAAGGGCGACATGCCCGCATCGATCCGCCCGTACTTCGTGCGCGTGAAGCACAACCAGATTCTTGGCTGGCTCACTGACCAGTCCAGCGGCCCGGCCCGGCTTTCCCAGCTTCGCATCCTGGAGCAGGCTGAGGAACCAGACGGCCCGTTCGGCGTGAAGTGYGTCGATCAGGTGCGCGTGCTGTACCCGGGCCGCTGGGAAGTTTGGAAGGAGATTGACAAGGGCAAGTGGGTGATCACCGACTTCGGCACAACGTCGCTCGACGTGGTCAACTTCGTGCCCATCTACGGTATCCGCAAGGGCTTTATGTGCGGGCAACCGCCGATGCTTGATCTGGCCTACCTCAACGTGAAGCACTGGCAGAGCCAGAGCGACCAGGACACGATCCTGCACGTGGCGCGCGTTCCCATCCTGGCCATGATCGGCGCAGACGACAACACTGCACTGACCGTCGGTGGCGCAGCGGCCGTGAAGCTACCCGCGCAATCGGACATGAAGTTCGTCGAGCACAGCGGAAAGGCGATCGCGGCCGGCCAATCGGCGCTCGACGCACTCGAGGATCAGATGATCCAGTCGGGCGCGGAGCTGATGGTCAAGAAGCCCGGCGCGCGCACGGCGACGGAATCAGCCAACGATGCCGAGGCCAACAAATCCGATCTTCAGCGCATGGCGGAGAACTTCGCGGATTCTGTGGATCAAGCGCTCGTTATCATGGGGCAGTTCGCCAACGTCGCCCAGACTGGCAACGTCGAGCTATTCAGCGACTACGGCGCGAGCACGATGGGTGAGGCCAGCGCGGCCTTGATCAAGGATCTCCACCTGGCCGGAGTCATCACTGGCGAGACCGCCATTGGCGAGCTGCAGCGCCGCGGCGTGCTGTCGGATGACATCGACCCCGAGGTCGAGTTCGAACTGGCCAAGGCGGAAGTGCCTGCGCTTCCGGCGCCGCCCGCGCCGGGACCCGGTAACGAAACGGCGAGCTCGTTCACCTGATGGCCACCGCCAACGCCGTCCTGCAGGATTGGGCGATCGACCACGAGCACGATCTCCGGCAGTTCGCCACCGGTGTCGTGCAGCGCATGATCGCCGTGCTCAACCGAACGGACGCGAGCCTCATGGCGCAGCTGACCGAAGCGCTGATGCAGATGGACCGTGAGAGCTTCACGGTCAAGCGCCTGGACGCGCTGCTCGACTCGGTGCGGAAGCTCAACGCACAGGCCTATGACGCTGTGCTGGCTGACCTCAAGCCTGAGATGAAAGGCTTGGCAGGCGTCGAGTCGAAGGCTCAGCTGGCCGGATTGCGCGCAGCGGTGCCCGCGCAGGTGATGGTGCAATTCCCCGTCGCCGGCGTGTCGGCCAGCCAGGTCTATGCCACCGCGCTGTCGCGGCCGTTCCAGGGCCGGCTCCTGAAAGATTGGGCCGCCAACCTGGAAGCCTCGCGCCTGACGCAGATCCGCAACGCCGTGCGCGCTGGCTTCGTTGAGGGCCGCACCACTGCGGACATCATCAAGACCATTCGCGGCACCAAGGCCTTGCGCTATGGCGACGGCATCCTCGAGCGCCCGCGCCGCGAGCTGGCCGCCGTGGTACAAACCGCGCTGAGCCATACGGCTCAGACCGCGAGGCAGGCCATGACGGACGCGAACGCCGAGCTGGTGAAGGCCGTGCAATGGGTGTCAACGCTGGACAGCAAGACCAGCCCCATGTGTCGCATCCGCGACGGCTTGCGCTATACATCGGACGATCACAAGCCCATCGGCCATTCGATCCCGTGGGGCGAAGGCCCTGGGCGGCTGCACTTCAATTGCCGCAGCGTCAGCGTGCCGGTGCTCAAGAGCTGGAAGGAACTCGGCATCGACATGGACGAGATGTCGCCGGGCACGCGCGCGTCCATGGATGGCCAAGTGCCGGCCGATCAGACATACGCCGAGTGGTTCGCCAAGCAGTCGCCCGAGCGCCAGGACGAGATCCTCGGGCCCGAGCGCGCAAAGCTGTATCGGTCGGGCAAGGTGTCGTTCTCACAGTTCTATTCGCCCAATGGCAAATACCTGACGCTTGAGCAGCTCGAGGCGAAGACGGGCGCTTGACAAGCGCACGGCATAATCTGCGAGCATTGTTCACGATGGGACGATTTCGCGTAATAGATGGAACGCCAGCGCCGGACACACCGGCCGAGCAGGTACGCGAGCGAGTCCGCAAATCACGACCGCGCCATATCCCGTCTTGCAGTAGCTGCGGCGGCATTGAGTACATCGCGGCGCGCGCTGGTACTGCGACAACGAAATTGTGCGTGGTCTGCCTGACTCAGGGAAGGCGACGCGAGATGGACAAGCCGGCATAGCTGGCGAACGAATGGCGACCCTTCGCGTAGGGTCGGAGGAATCCCGGAGGGGACGAACGCCTCTCTAGTCGGCAAACACCCGAGCCCCGCCATGCGGGGCTTTTTCTTTGGGCGAAGCCCAGCCATCAAGCCCGAGGGGCATACACCGTGAGCGAAATCGACCTGACCTCTCCCGAGGTCAAGCAAGCCATTGCCGACGCCGTCGCAGAACAGACGCAAGGCCTCATCGCCAAGCGTGACGAACTGCTCGGGAAGATCAAGAAGCTCCAGCAGGGGCAGCAGATCGACCCGGCCGACCTTCAAGCGGTCGAGGCGGAACGAGACGAGTGGAAGGGCAAAGCCCAGGCAGCGGATAAGGCCGCCAAGAAAGCGGCGGCTGATCTCGATGCCGCCAACAAGCGCGCCACCGACATCGACAGCGCCTACAGCAACACCCTGCGCGACGCGGCCTTGGCCGATGCGCTGGCGAAGGCTGGCGTTACCAATCCCGTCCACATCAAGGCCGCCAAGGCTTTGCTCAAGGACGCGGTGCAGGTGGTCGACGAGAACGGCACGCGAATCGTCAAGGCTGGCGAAGTGGCACTCGACAAGCACATCACGGAATGGGCAGCGAGCGACGAAGGCAAGTTCTTCGTGGCTGCGCCGGCCTCTCACGGCGATGGCGCGCGTGGCGGCCATCGCGGAAACGCAAACAGCAAGAGCGTGACGCGAGAAGCGTTCAACGCAATGGATGCGGCAGCGCAATCAGCCCACTGCCTTGGCGGCGGGACCATCGCTGACGCCTAAACCAATTCAAGAGGATTCACTCCGTGGCAAATACCATCAACCAGTTGATTCCCGACCTGTACAGCGCGCTCGATGTCGTGAGCCGCGAGCTCGTCGGCTTCATCCCGGCCGTAAGTCGCGACTCGACCTACGAGCGCGCCGCGGTCGGCCAGACTGTCCGCAGTTTCGTTGCGCCCGCCGCGACGGCCACTGATATCGTACCGGCCGTCGTGCCGCCCGATGACGGCGATCAGACGATTGGCAATGTGCCGATCACCATCACCAAAGCAAAGCGCGTCCCGCTTCGCTGGAATGGCGAACAGTCGCTCGGCCTGAACAACGGCGGCCCGGGCGTGCTCAACGTCCGCGCTCAGCAGTTCGCGCAGGCCATGCGTACCCTGACCAACGCCATTGAGTCGGATCTTGGCGGCCTGTTCGTAGGCGCATCGCGCGCCTATGGCACCGCTGGCACCACGCCGTTCGCGTCTAACGTTGGCGATCCGGCGCAGGTCCGCAAGATCCTGTCCGACAACGGCCAGTGGACGAGCGACATGCACGGCGTCATCGACACCACGTCGGGCGCCGCCATGCGCACTCTGTTGCAGCTGACTAAGGCAAACGAGGCCGGCAGCGACACCCTGCTGCGACAGGGCGTGCTGCAGAACATCCACGGCTTCGACTTCCGCGAATCTGCGCAGGTTAAGCAGGGCGTCACGGTGGGTACGGGTGCGAGCTACGTCACCAACGGCTCGGCCTATGCTGTCGGCGCAACGGCCATCACGATCGCTACCGGCACCGGCACCGTTCTGGCCGGCGATATCGTGACGTTCGCTGGCGATACCAACCAGTATGTTGTTTCCGTTGGCACTGCTGCGGCTGGCGTGATCACCCTGGCTGCACCGGGCCTGCAGAAGGCTATCCCGGCTAGCGCGAAGGCTATGACGATCGTCGGCGCGGCGACGCGCAACATGTTCTTCGCCCGCAGCGCCATCCAGCTGGCCACCCGCGCACCGGCTCTGCCGGATGGCGGTGACGCAGCCGTCGATCGCCAGATCATCACCGATCCGCGTTCGGGCCTGTCGTTCGAAGTGGCGCAGTACGCGCAGTATCGCCAGATGCAGTACGAAATCTGTGCTGTGTGGGGCTGTGCTGTCGTCAAGCCGGAAGGCTTGGCGCTGTTGCTGGGTTGATCCAACTAGGGGCGGCTCCGGCCGCCCCTTTCATATTCTGAGGGGTTCGCATGGCTCTGATTGTTGAGGATGGCAGCGGTTTGCCCAACGCCGAGTCCTATATCAGCGTGGCCGATGCGGACACCTACTTCGCGAACCGTGGCAACGCCGCATGGGCGGCGCTGGACACGACGACCAAAGAGCAATCGTTGCGCGCCGCTACCGACTACATGGCGCAAACATACCGGCTGCGCTGGGTGGGCATGCGCGTGACGATCACGCAGTGCCTGGACTGGCCGCGCGCTTGGGTGCCGATTCCCGATAGCCCTGGCGGCTACCGCGCGTCGCCCGCATACCTGCCGCTGAACGTTGTGCCACAGGAAGTGGTGAGGACGTGCGCTGAACTGGCTGTGCGCTCCAGTGCGGCAGTGCTGTCGCCGGACCTGACGACCCAGGTCACGCGGGAGACTGTCGGGCCAATCACGGTCGAGTATGCGCAGGGCGCGCGCCAGACGCCGTACTACCACGCGGTGGAGGCATGGCTTGCGCCGTACCTGAAAGCGCGCGGCGGGCTTGATGTGGTGCGGGCGTGAAGGCGCGCATTGAGATGGAAGGACATGGCCGAGGTCAGGTCTACATTGACGGTGTGCGCCAAGAGCGACTTATCGGCTTCAAGGTCGAGGCTGGCGTCGGCCAGGTGAACAAGCTGACTCTTATTCTTATGCCTGACGTGATCGAGTTCGACGGCGAAGCGGAAGTCGAATGACCGCATTCGCCTACCCAAACACCGCAGCCACCGCTACGCGCCTCCTGCAGCGCTTTGGCGCAGCGTGCACGATCAAGCGCGAGACCGGCACGGACTATGATCCGGCAAGCGGCACGACCGTGCCGACCTACGACAGTCTGCCATCTACCGCCGTCGTGTTCGCGATGCCACAGAAGTACATCGACGGCACGCTGATCCTGCAGGGTGACCAGCAGGCGTTCTGTGCGCCTGCGGTCGAGCCGAAGCAGGGCGACGCCTTCGACTGGCAGGGCAAGACTTACGCGATCATTTCTGTGAAGCCGGTGTCGCCGGCTGGTGTGCCCGTCCTGTTCGAGGCTCAGCTCCGTGGCTGAGTCCTTCGCGGTGTCGCTGCGCGCATTCGCGCAGAAGGCACCGGAGCAGGCGCGCACGGTCATTCGCAAGGTGTCGATCGACCTGCTCACCGCGACCGTGCTGCGAACGCCAGTAGGCAATCCCGACCTCTGGGCACACAAGCCACCGGCGGGCTACGTCGGCGGCCGACTGCGTGCCAACTGGAATGTCTCACTCGTCGATCCCGACACTTCGACGACCGACGACACGGACAACACGGGGCAGGCGGTCATCAGTCGCGGCACGAGCATCATCGGCCAGGCCGATGGTGTGAAAGACATCTGCATCACCAATTCATTGCCATACGCGCTGCCTGTCGAATACGGCCACAGCGGCGTGCAGGCACCGCAAGGCATGGTTCGCGTGACCGTTGCGGAGTTCAACCAGTACGTCGACAAGGCTGCAGCCGAGGTCAACCAGTGAGCAACAAGCTTTGCCGGCGCGCCATCGAGACGCAGCTTGCCGCATGGGCCGCTGCGCGCTTGCCGGCGCTCGCCATCGCCTACGAGAACGTGCCGTTCAATGCGCCCGCTGGGGCTTATCTGCGCGGCTTCCTTATGCCCGCCAAGACGGCAAGCAATGATCTCGCCGGCGCGGCGCGCACCTATAGCGGCGTGTACCAGGTCAGCGTGGTCGCGCCGATCAATGCGGGCCCGGGCGCGGCCGAAGGCATCGCCGACGAACTGGCGGCCTTGTTCCCGCTCAACCAGCGCCTATCCGTTCCCGGGCTCGTGCTGCAAGTCATCACCCCCGTCACTGCCGCGCAAGGCGCGCAGGACGCCACCAATTTCATCGTGCCGGTCAGCTTCGGCTATCGAGCCGACATCACGTAATCGCGCGACGAGCGCAGCAAGCGGCCCCGCAAGGGGCTTTTTTTATGCCCGCTCGCCGGGCTTCTTCCTCTGAGGAACCCACATGGCAATCACTCTCCCCAATGGCGCGCTGGTCAACATCGCCAACGGCTACGGCTCTGCAATCGCCGTCACCGGCATCTCCAATGCCTCCGAAGCGGTGTTCACTGTTGCCAACACGTTCGCCACGGGCGACTACGTCGAGGTGACCGGCACGGGCTGGTCGCGACTCAACGACAAGGTCGTACGCGTAAAGTCGGCAACGTCGACCACGTTCGTGGCCGAGGCCTACGACACGTCCAGCACGTCGATCTATCCGGCCGGTGGCGGCAACGTCGGCTCGGTGCGCAAGGTGACTGGCTTCACCCAGCTGTCGCAGATCCTGACCACCACCTCGAGCGGCGGCGATCAGCAGTTCCTGACGTATCAGCTCCTGGAAGCGGACGCGCAGAAGAACATCCCGACCTTCAAGACGCCGTCGGTAATCACCCTGGAAGTGGCCGACGATCCGAGCCTGGCCGGTTACATTTTGGCCAAGGCGGCCAACGATGACCGCCTGCCGCGCGCCATCCAGATCGCGCTGCCCAACGGCGCCAAGCTGCTCTACAACTCGTACGTGAGCTTGTCGCCGGCGCCGTCGCTGACGGTAAACACGATCATGTCGGTGCAGGTCACGTTCTCGAACAAGAACGAGCCCGTCCGCTACGCCTCTTAAGGGCGATCCCCTACAGCCCCCGGTAGCTCCGGGGGCTTCTTTTTCATAAGGACTAGAACATGACCAAGCTCAAGCTGGCAGCCGAACCGACCTTCAAGGCCAAGGTGTCCATTCCTCTGCCGGGCGCCGCGCCCGCCGATGTGGAATTCACCTTCAAGCACCGCACGCGTGACCAGATCGTCGAATGGCTGGAGAAGCGCGACACCAGCGACATCGACAGCGTGAAGGATTGCGCGATCGGCTGGGAACTCGACGATGAGTTCACCGACGAGAACATCGGCCGCTTGTGCCAGAACTACTTGGGCGCAGGCTACGCCATCGTCACCACGTACCTGACCGAACTGCGCGGCGCACGCGCAAAAAACTAAAGAGCGTCGCCAGGGCGCTGTACGAGAAGGCACCGAGCGCGGATCAACTCGCCGCGCTCGGCCTCATGCTCGAAGACCTTGACGACGCTGAGATATGGCCGGAGAACCTTCTCACGGTCAACGTGTTCATCGGCATGTCCACGCAGTGGCGTGCCGCCATGGGCGGTCCCATCGGCCTCGACTACACGGCACTCCCCGCCGTAATGCGACTGATGAACGTGCCGCGCGCGCAGTGGCGTGAAACCTTCGAGGGCTTGCGAGTGATGGAGGCAGAAGCCATGCACGTGATGAGTGTCAGCTGATGACTGATATCGCAAGCCTTGGCATTGTCGTCACGCAAAGTGGCGTCAAAGAGAGCGAGGACGGCCTCAACAAGATGGCCGACGCGGGCGACCGCGCCTCCGCATCTACCGACAAGCTATCGAAGGCCACCGCGAACGCCGCGAAGGCGTATAACAGTGCCTCCTATCGCCAGCAGACCGCCGACCTCGCCAAGCTCGTCGGCCAGATCGATCCGACCGTAGCGGCTCTCGACAAGCTCGACCAGCAACAGGCCAAGCTCGCCGCGTTCAAGAAGTCCGGCATTCTCAGCGCCGACGACTTCAAGACCTATTCGGCGGCCATCGACGCATCGCGCTCGAAGATCGCCGGCGCATCCGATGCGCTGGAGCACTTCAGCCTCAACAACGCGAACGCGCGCCGTGAGCTTGGCTATCTGGCCAAGGACATCGCGACTGGGCAGTGGGGTCGGCTTGAGCAGTCGTTTGCCACGCTGGTCAGCCAGTCCGGTCTGCTTGCCGTGGTATTTAGCACGGCCGGCTTGGCGATTGCCGGCCTTGCCGTTGCCGTCGGCGTGGCTGGTGTCGCCTTCGTCCAGGCGCAGAACGAAACCTCCGCCTACAACAAGGCCCTGATCGAGACTGGCGCCAACGCGGGCGTCACGGCTGCGCAGCTCAACGACATGGCGAAGGCCATGACGAGCACTATCGGCACGCAGCACCAGGCGGCCGAAGCGCTCGCGCAGGTGACTGCCGCCGGCAAGTTCACCGGCGACCAGATCCAGACTGTGGCCACTGCTGCCGAGCAGTTGCAGCAGGCCACCGGCCAGAGCATAAAGGACACGATCAAGCAGTTTTCTGACCTGGCCGACGACCCGGTCAAGGCGATCATCAAGCTCAACAACGAACAGCACTTCCTCACCGATGCCGTCTACGAGCAAATCAAGGCGCTAGAGGACCAGGGAAGGGCGCAGGATGCAGCCAATCTTGCGGAAGACACCTACGCCAATGCGATCGGTGATCGATCGACCAAGATCAAGGCGAACCTAGGCACCATCGAGACAGCCTGGAATAGCGTCAAGAGCGCAGCCGCCAATGCTTGGGATGCCATGCTTTCCGTTGGCCGTGATCCGACGGGCGACGACAAGCTCCTACAGTTGCAGGGTCAGGCCAACGCGCTCGCCAAGCAGCTGCAGGCGCTGAAGGATGCGCCTGCGCCTGGCGGCAGTGGATTCGGCAACATCGGTAGCGTGCAACGTGACCAGGAGATTCAATCTCTCCAGGCTCGGCTTGACGCTGCGGTTAAGGCCTACCACGACGAGGAACATAAGCAGTCCGACGATGGGGTTGGCGCGGCGAAGGCCGCTGCATTGCAGTCGGCCAACGAGATCGCCATTGCGCTTGGTCAGGAGGCTGACCAGTACGCCAGCGCCGAGGACAAGCGCGCCAAGGCCATCGCGGCAGCGCACCAGAAAGCCAATGACGCCATTGCCAAGCTCAACGCGACGAGCGACGCCACGCTCATTGCGCAGATTCGAGACAACGAAGCCAAGGTCGTAGCGGGCATCAATTCTCAGGGTCCGAAGGCCAAGGACGACTCGATCGATGCTGATTTGCTTGTCCAGAAGCAAGTCACGGAAGAAATCACCAAGCAGATCGAAGGCTACAAGAAAGAACTGACGCAGCAGGCCCTCAACACCACGGCCATCAACAACTACAAGGCCGCGCAAGAGGACAAGCTCAAGACCGACCAGGCGGCCATTGATCTGCAGGTGCAGGCCGTCAGCCTGGGCAAGCAGCAGGTTCAGATCCAGCAACAGCTGATCAAGGCGCAATCGGACGCCGACAAGCAGATCGAGCAGCTCAACCGCGACTTTGCGGATAAGTCCAAGGGGATGACCCAGGAGACTTACGACGCACAGCTGGCCGCGATCACCGACTTCGAGAACAAACGCAAGGCCCAGATCGTCAAGGGCAATAACGACATTCTGGCGGCGCAGGCTGACTGGAAGAACGGTATGGTGGGTGCGATTGCCGACTACGAAGAGAGTGCCGCCAACGTCGCCGGGCAGACGCGCAACCTGTTCACCAATGCCTTCGACGGTATCGGCGATGCGCTGGCGAATTTCGTCACGACGGGCAAGCTCAACTTTACCGATCTGGCAAACTCGATCGTCTCCGACCTGGTCAAGATCGAGACGCGCATCCTCGTGTCGCAGGCGCTGCAGTCGTTGTTTGGGAGCTATACACCGGGCACAGATGCAAGCGCCATGGCTGGCATCAATGCGCAGATCGGCCGCAACACGGCCGGCATCAACTGGTCGCCAACGGCCAACGCCAACGGCGGCGTGTACGCATCGGACAGCCTGTCCCATTACTCCGGCCAAGTAATCAGCAAGCCAACGTTGTTCGCCTTTGCCAAGGGCGCTGGCTTGATGGGAGAAGCTGGGCCGGAAGCCATCATGCCGCTTACGCGCGGCGCGAACGGAAAGCTTGGCGTGCAGTCGTCGGGCGGCGGTGCGCAGGTGGAAGTGAACATCACCAACCAGGGCCAGCCGGTACAGGCACAGCAGACCGGGGTTCGGCAAGACGGTGGCAAGACCATCGTCGACATGATCATCAACACGGTGGCGCAAGACACGCTCCGCGGCGGCAAGACCGCCAAGGCGCAAGAACAGCGCTACGGCCTACGCCAAAAGGGTAACTCGGTAGGGAGCGCCCAATGACCAACGCAGTATGGCCGGCATCGCTTCCGATTCCGACTGATCAGGGTGTCCAGTACCAGGCGCTGTCGGAGCCGGTCCTAACCACCGACATGGAGACTGGCGCTCCAAAGCGCCGCCGGCGCTTCACGGCGGTGCCTGAAGAGTTCACGTGCTCGCTGTATCTCACGTCGGACCAGGTGGCCACGCTCAAGCAGTTCGTCGAGGTCACGCTGTCCGATGTCATGCCGTTCGACTGGGTGGATTGGCGCACCGGCGATCCCGCCACGTACGTGTTCAACAAGCGGCCTGTCTACCAGCTGGTCGCCGCCGGGGCGGGTATCTGGCAGGCGAGCCTTGATCTAGTGACGGTGCCCTGATGCGGCAGGTTTCCCCGAAAGCCCTGCAGGCCATGTTCGCGCAGCAGACGGCCGAGCTGTTCCTGATGTGCCTGGCAATCGATCATCCGACGTTCACCGATCCGATCTTGCTGGTGTACGACACGGTGCCACTGGTGCGCTCGACCGGCACCTATCAGCCGTTCGCCTTCCAGTGCGCGCTGCCCGATCAAACGGACGACCAGCTCCCCCAGGTCAAGGTGACCATCGAGAACACCGACCTGTCCGTGGCGCAGGCGATCCGTCAGCTCACCGGCCTACCGGCGGTGACCCTAGACGTGGTGCTGGCCAGTCAGCCGGACACGATCGAAGCCGGTCCGTTCTACTTCGCCATGACCGATATCCAGGTAAACGCCAGCACGATCACGGGTACGCTCAGCTACGAAGAGGACATCTTTGCCCAGCAGGTGCCCGGCCAGCAGTACCTGCCGACGAACTCCCCGGGCATGTTCCAGTGATCCCTGCGTGGGTCGGGCCGTACGTCGGGCTGCCGTACAAGGACAAGGGCAGGGGGCCGGACGGTTGGGATTGCTGGGGCGGTGTTCGCATGGTGTTGGATGACGTGTTCGGCCTTGCGCTTCCCGACTACGCCGACGCGTACGGATCCGCAGATGATCGACTGGCTGTCGCCGCGGCAGTGGATGCAGGGCTCACCTATGGCTGGGAGCCGGCTCAGGTGGCCGAGCCTGGCTCGCTGCTCATCCTGCGCGTGGCAGGGCGCCCGTGGCACTGCGGCCTGATCGTGGCGCCCAACCTATTCCTGCACTGGCCGCCGAAGTCAACGAGCTGCGTTGCGCGGCTCGACTCGCCGCAATGGGCCAAGCGCATCCAGGGGATCTATCGGCCGAGTCGTTGAAAACACAGCCATATCGTGCGATACGTTGTCACGATACCCCTATTTCACCCATAGCCCGCCTTGCGCGGGCTTTTTTTGTGAGCCCCGTTCATGGCCGATGACAATCTCTGCACTGTCGTCGCACGGGCCAGCGTGTTCGATGGCGAAGCCGTGTGCGCAGAGGTCAAGGCCGGGCAGACCATCGAGCAGATGCTCGGCTCCGAAGCAACGCACGCCTGTGAGGTGTCCGTTGGCGGACATGCCGTACCTCGCGCCATGTGGTCCAAGGTTCGCCCACGCGCCGGCCAGCTGATCCACGCCACGATCTACCCGCAAGGCGGCAATGGCGGCAAGGCCCTGCGCCTCGTGGCGATGGTGGTGGTGGCTTACTTGAGCTACGGCACGTCGCTGTACTTGCAGGGTGCGGGCTACGGCGCATACGCGGCTGCCGGCGCACTTGCTGTGTCGGTCATCGGCACGATGGCGATCAACGCACTGATCCCGCCGCCATCAGCAAACACTGGCGCGGCCGCCAATGGTGGCACGTTCAACCAACTCCAGAGCCTGACCGGCACAAGCAATAACCTGAACCCGTACGGCGTGATCCCGTGCGTGGTCGGAACCACGCAGTTCTTCCCGCCGCACGCCGCGCTGCCGTACACCGAAATCAGCGGCGACGACCAGTACATGCGCATGCTGCTCGATCTCGGCTATGGCGATCTGGACATCAGCGATATCCAGATCGGCGGTACGGCCATCGACACCTACGACGATGTCGAATACGAGATCGGCACGAGCCCTACGATCTACTCATCGGACGTGTTTGAGCTTGCCGTCGGGACCGTTCTCAACAACGACGGCGATACAGATACCCGGACGGGTCAGAACCCAGCGTCGGAGATGTCGGTCGATCTTATTTTCCCATCTGGCCTGTACGCAGTCACCGACAAGGGAAAGAACGTCAACGCCTATCTGAACGTGGACATTGCGTTCCGCCAGGTCGGCACGACCACATGGTTCGGCATCTACGATCAGCCGGGCATCTCGATATCGACGCCGGCCGCTGTCGTCGATCATGCCCATAACCAAATCGTCATCACGTCCAACCAGCGAAAAGTGCTTCGCGTTGGCGTGCGATGGAAGAATCCATCGTCGGCGCAGTATGAGGTCAAGGTAACGAGGCTAGGCACTGGCTGGGCCACAAGCGTGGCCCAGCTCCACGACATGACATGGGCGGTGTTGCGCTCAATCAACCCATCGACAGCCGCGAGTACCACCGGAACCACCAAGCTTGCCGTGCGCATCAAAGCCACGGACCAGCTCAACGGCGTAGTCCAGAACCTGAGCGTGCTGGCATCGCAGAAGATCCCGACGTATGACCCAGTAGCCGGAACGTGGAGCGCGAACGCGCCGACCGAAAACCCGGCATGGATCTATGCATGGCTGCTGACCCGCTGCCCGGCCGTCGTTCGCAGGCTGGCTGATTCGCGCATCGACTTGTCGTATATCGCCAACTGGGCGGCTGAGTGCACAGCCAAAGGCCTGAAGATCGGCTTTGTCATGGACTCGGGCCGTGCGCTGATCGATGTGGCCAAGGACGTACTTGCCGCTGGCCGCGCAAGCTTTGGCCTGCGCAATGGCATGTACAGTGCCGTGCGCGATCTAGCGCAAACCGTGCCGGTGCAGATGTTCACGCCGAAGAACAGCGCCGACTTCAGCTATGCGCGCTCGTTCGCTGACCTTCCGCATGCGCTGAAGGTCACCTTCACTAATCCCGAGGCGCAGTGGCAGAAGGACGTCACGACAGTATATTGGAACGGCTTCAACGCGGGCAACGCTACGCGGTTCGAGGAACTCGATCTGTCCATGGTAACGGACCCGGGCGCCGCATGGCGGCTTGGGCGCTACCACCTTGCCGTGATGTACAACCGCCTGGTGACCTACACATTCACGGCTGATGTTGAGCACCTAGTCTGCGAGCGCGGCGACCTCATCACCGTTGGCCATGACATCGTCGGCTGGGGCGTGGCCTATGGCCGCGTGAAGTCGATCAGCGGCTCGAGCATTACGCTTGATGAGGCTGTCACGCTTGATCCGGCCAAGGCGTACGTCATCCGTGTGCGCCGCTCGGACAATGTGCAGGTGTCGACCGGTGCCGATGCGTCGTATAGCTGGGACAGCACTTGGATCACTTTCGACAACGATACCGACGTAGACGACATCGTCGCGCCGACGCGCACGTTCACCATCGGCGGCCTGTCGGGCGCACAGGTGGGCGACCTCTTTGTGATTGGCGAGCAGTTGCACGAGGTGGCTAGCTTGATCGTCAATTCGGTTGAGCCTGGGTCTGACCTGTCGGCCACCATCACGGCTGTCGACTACGCTCCATCGGTCATCACGGCAGACAGTGGCACGCCGCCGGCGTTCGTGAGCCAGATCAATGGCAAGCTTTGGTGCGCCGCGCCGGCCGCGCCGTCGCTGAATATCCGCCTGAGCACGTCGGCTACGAACGATGCCGGCCTGACCCACAACGAGGTGGGTGTGTCGAGCAATGCGGGCGGAGGTGGCAGCGGGTTCTATCGCATGCCGATCTTCCCCGGCGGTAGCCGGATTGCGATCCAGTAATGGCCACGTCATCGGCGGTTAGCTATGACGTGCGCTGGCGCGTCACGGGCGACACGGGCGCGTGGAGCGTGCCGCAGTCGTTCAAGGTGGGCGCGGAGATCGTCATCACCGGCCTTGACCGCTCCAAGTCCTACGACTTCCAGGCGCGCTCGGTGAGCAAGTGCGGCGCCAAGTCCGATTGGGMCGTGCAGACCGGCGTGGTCGCGGACGCCAACCAGCGCGTAAGCCAGGGCAACATGGCCATGCTGCGCGTTGGCGGGATTGGCAGCGCGTGGACTGGATTCTCGATCAGCTACAGCGCCACAACGACGAGCGCAACGATCAGCTGTACGGCCGGCACGCTGCAGGATGGAGCAGTCAATCCATCCTATGCCGCAAGCAGCATTGTCGTCAGCGGAACGGCTGGCACGACCGTCGTTTACTACCTGTACTACGACGACCCGGCCGGAACCGGCGGCACGCTCGCGCTCGGCGCCACGACGACGTATTCCGATCTCTCTGCCAACCAGGGCCGCGTCAATGTGGGCACGGTGTCCGTCGTGTACCCGACGAGCGGCTCAGGTTCTGGCGGCGGCAATCCTGGCGGCGGCGGCCGCTTTCCGATTCAGTAAGGGCGACCATGGCCTACACCAAACAAACCGACGTGCCGTGCGCGTCGGGCGAGACCGTTGTGCTTCTCGACTCTGGCCATCTTGTGGCCGTCCAGTGCACGGCCACGCGCAACCCGTCCACCAACATGATCGACCTGGTGCCCTTTGCGCGCTGGATCGACGCGCAAGGCGTGACGAAGGCTGACGGCAACGGTAGCGACGTGACGACCGTCAAGACCGTGAGTATGTCTCCCGATGACGTCGCGCGACTGGGCGGCGCGGACACTGTTCGCAAGGAATGCCAGCTCCTTGTTCTTGGCGAGCCGCTCACTTTGGATCCTGCCAACGCCGGCATGACCATCATTCCATGGAGCGCCGACGTTGTCGCGCAGTGCTCCATCCGCAATGCCATTGCCGCTGCCAGCGTGACCGCGCCGGCCGCTTCTGACGTGCTCTGAGGATTCATAGATGGGACTGATTAACGCACTGTCGAAGCTGTACAACGGCCTAGTAGCGAATGACGGGACCGGCGACGATCTGCGATCTGGTGCCAATACGATCAATGGCAACTCCGACCTGATTGCGCAGGCAGTCAATGCACTGGCAGCATCGCAAGGCTCTGGCGTCAAGCCATTCGCCACCAAGGCCGCTCTCATCGCTGCCCAAGCAAGCCTGCCCGCCGGGACAGTTGCCGTCGTTTTTGCTGATGCGACGCCAGCGAACAACACCAGCTATGTGTGGGATGGCGCGACCCTGACCACGGCATACGACCGCCTCACCTTCGCGCTAGGCAATGGCTCGGGCTTCCAGAACACGGGCACAGGCTCTGTCATTCTCGACTTGCAGACGCGTGGCCGAAACGTCGTCAACTACGGTGACCACGCCACGCTTCAGCAGTCACTGGATGAGTGCTTCCTGAGCGGAAAGCCGTTCGTCGGCCGCAAGGGCGCGGTCGTGACGATAAATAGCCCTCT
This sequence comes from Dyella sp. 01N36, assembly GCF_056399745.1. Classification (NCBI taxonomy): domain Bacteria; kingdom Pseudomonadati; phylum Pseudomonadota; class Gammaproteobacteria; order Lysobacterales; family Rhodanobacteraceae; genus Dyella; species Dyella sp. 01N36. The sequence continues at coordinate 8,149 of NZ_JBFTRY010000016.1, read as the reverse complement.
AACCATGCACCCGAACCTTGTCGCCGACTTCAGCGGCATGACGATCATCGCCGGCTCGGGTATTACGTCGGGCAGCGCCATTACCGTGGATGGGTCGATAAGCCCGACGGCTACGTCTGGCGTCGTTCGAGGCCTTTGCTTGATGCGCGCATTGGTCAGCGGCCATGCCGACACGTCGTCAGTCGTTGACGGGCTTTCGCTAGGCGGCACGAGCGGACAGGTGTCCGACATGGGCTGGTACGACATGAAGATCTTCGGATTCCGTGACAACCTTCGCTTTGACGGCCCGAACTGCTACCTAAATCACTTCTACAACCCGCAGATCGGCTTTGGCTGGCGCCGCGCAGTCGCGGCCTACGCGACGACGAACTCCGGCGAGAACAACACGTTCCATGGCGGCTCGATCTTCGATTGCAACAACACATCCTTCAACGGGACGGGTATCTACGTAGACCCGGCAACGTCAGGCTTCGAGATAACGCTGCTCGGTACAAGCATCGACTATTGCGACATCTCGATCGATAGCAGTGGTGGATACATCCGCGGGTTTGGTTGTCATTTGGAAAACAACAACAACAACGAACATATCCGTATGACGTATGTCGCTGGCAAGCCGCGTCCAGTGCTGCAATTGTTCGGAGGTGGCATTACCAATGGTCCTGGCGTTACGTCTTGGACGGGCATCCCGGTGGAGACCACGCTCGGCAGGCCGGCACTAGTTACCGTCAACACGGGCGACGTTGACGTTTTCATTGAGGGCACGTATTGCGGTAACTCGCGCACTAACGAGTACGTCACCGAGATCGTCAAGGCGCAAAGCGGAGGCAACATTCGCCGCGCCGACATACACCCAGCCATCGACTTCAGTACGAACACGACGCCGACACCGATCAATATTTCGAAGGCCATCAATCGACTGTACGTCGGCACGGCAAGCGACGCCGGATGGACCAAGAACAGTGCGTCCGGTGGAACCTTGAGCTTTGACAACACCGTGTTCAAGGGCACGGATGTCGGCTCACGCAAGGGCGTAGGCACCTCCGGCAACTCGCTTGCCTATACGCAAACGATACCCGTGCGCGCCAAGGATCTTTTCATTCTCCGTGGCTATGTGCGCATTGACGCCATTTCTTCGGGGTACTGCGCCTTCCGCGTTGACTTCCTGGCCCAAGACGGCACGACGGTCATTCAGACCATCATCGGCAATCAGATCAACGCGACGACAAGCGGCGGATTCGCCTACATCTTCTTGGCCGCGGTAGTGCCCAATGGAGCCGTTTCGGCCAAGTGTCAGGACTACTTCAACAACTGGACAGGCACGGCTTGGTTCTCCGAAGAGCGACTCTGGACGCTGTAAGCCGTGGCTTTGTTCATATTTTAGTCATGTGGCACCATTGACCTACTGAAACCCAAGCCGGACAACGGATGTCACCTCTACCGCGACTCACGACCAAGTCGAGCGATCTGCTCAATATCGACGCCCTGCGATTCATTGCCGCGTTCGGGGTGATGCTTTTTCACTCTGCCAGATATTTCGATTTTGGCCCCAGCGTTGACTTGAGCGAGACACTGGGGCCCCTTCGACTCCTGGTCGATCTCTTCTTCGCCATCTCCGGCTTTGTGATCGGCTATAGCTATCTTGAGCGCGCTTCGGACTGGCCAAGCGTCCGGCGGTTCTTGCTTGGTCGCTTCGCCTACATCTACCCCATCCACTTCGCCACGTTCGTTTTTGCTGTGGCGATGGGCATCGTCGGCGCCGGAAAGTCGGAGCATGCAGAGAACTTCGCGGCAGCCTGCATTCCGGCCAACCTCGTGCTCGGACAGGCGTGGGGCATGTGCGGACACTTGAGCTTCAATATGCCGTCGTGGTCGCTAAGCGCAGAGGCCATGATGTATCTGCTGTTCCCGCTGTTTGTGATGGTCGCGAGGCGAAAGGCTTTTGTGATTCCAATGGCCTCGCTAGCATCGTTTGCGGTGCTCACATGGGCATCGTGGGGCAACTCCAGTCCATGGTACGAATGGACGGCGCCGAGCGGCGCGCTGCGTGCTCTGCCTTCGTTCCTTTTTGGACTGAGCCTGTGGCTGTACCGCGACAAGGTGCGAAACGTAGCGGGAGCGCATGGCCTTCTGTACGCATTTGCGGTCGGAGTAATCGCGTTGATTGCAGCGCACGCACCATACTTGGCGATTCTCATCGGCGTCTATGGTGTGGTTATTTTCGCCTGTGCCTGCGATCTGCAAGGGCGGCACAGCAATCTCGTGCTTCGACTTGCGCCACTAGGTAGCTTGACGCTTGAGATATACATGATTCACCAGCTTGCCCTGACGGTCTTTATAGCCGTTGCTGCAAAGCGATTCCTTGGATTGCATGGCGCCGCCATGAACGCGGCCGTATTACTAACCTACGTGCTGGTGTTTTTGCTGGCATACGCGGCGAAGTTCACGTTTGTCGATCCATTGAAGCGATCGATAATGGCGCGGTCATCGCGGAGCAACACCCTGGCCGCAGTCGTGCCGAGCCGCATGGCGTAAACAAGAATTGCGGAAAAATCCCAAGATTGCGGAAAAGAAAAAGGCCCCTGAAAGGGGCCTAAGTCATTGGTACCGGTGATAGGACTCGAACCTACACGACATCGCTGCCAGTGGATTTTGAGTCCACCGCGTCTACCATTCCGCCACACCGGCATTGCAGCGACGCATTATGCCGGGTTCAGTGGACCGGGTCGAGCCCCAGTTGGCGGTCGGAGCGCTGGTACTGGTTGTGGCCCAGGGGCTGGAACACGGCGCAGTGGGTCATGGCGCCCGAATAGATGTGCAGGCTCACGGCGACGGCGTCGTCGCTCGGGTTGCGGATGGTGTGGTACTCGTGGGGCGGGATCAGGCTGCCGGCGGAGCCGGGGCCGGCCTGGATGGAGCCCACGGGCTGGAAGCAGTAGTTGCCGTCTTCGTCGGCGAGGCGCTCGTACTGGACCACTTCCAGGGCGCCGCTCCAGACGCCTTCCACGCACCACATGCCGCAGTGGTCGTGGATCGGGGTGCCCTGGCCGGGCCCCCAGGTCATGGCGACCACGCAGTAGCCGTGGTCCTCGCTGCGGTAGAGCTCGCGGCGGGCGTAGCGGCCTTCGGCGGTCTCGAAGACGCACTCGGGCAGCGTCACCTGCTGGCTGCGGATGAGGCTGCACAGGCTGTTGCGCAGGCTGTCGGTGACGGCGCGCGTGGTGTCCTGAGACACGGCCGCGTCGATGGCGTCGATGAGCTTGCGGGAGCCGGGGAAGTCCAGGGTAAGCATGGTGTTCTCGAGGTTCGTGCTACCCGGCCATCTTAGCAGCGCCGGCGGGGCGCCGCAGGCGGCTCGTTCAGAGTCCGCCGAGGAAGCCGCCTATGGCACGGCTGTAGTTGGGGATGTCAACCAGGAATGCATCATGTCCCTGCGGCGAATTGAGCGCCACGAATTCCACCGCGGCGCCGGCCGCGCGCAGGCCGTCGGCGATTTGTTCCTGCTGTTCCAGCGGGAACAGGATGTCGGTRCTCACGCCGATCACCATGGCCTTTTCCACGCTGATGCGCTTGAGGCCTTCCATCACGTTGCCGTTGCCGTACTCGGCCATGTCGAACCAGTCGCTGGCGCGCGAGAGGTAGAGATAGCTGTTCGGATCGAAGGTGTGCACGAAGCGTTGGGCGTGGCCTTCGAGGTAGGACTCCACCTCGAATTCGAGACCGAACGGATTGTCGTCGCGCTGCTCGGGATCGAGCCGGATGCGTGCAAAGCGGCCGTTCCATTCCATCGCGGAGCGGTAGGTGATCACGCCGAGTTTGCGCGCGATGCTCATGCCGTCGACGGGATAGTCGTCATCGGCATAGCGACCGTTGTTCCAGTGTGGATCGAGCCGGATGGCTTCGCGCTGCAGCGAGCGGATGGCGATGGCAAACGGCTGCGCCTGCGGGGCAGTGTCCACGCTGATATGCGCGCGCACGCTGCCCGGGTGCAGCACCATGTACGCCAGCGCGCTCATGCCGCCCATCGAGCAGCCGATCAGGCAGGCGAGCTGTTCGATGCCGAGGCTTTGCACGGCGACGTGCGCGGCGTTGGCCACGTCCTCCAGCGACAGCTCGGGAAAGTCCAGGCGATAGGCTTCGCCCGTGGCGGGATTGATCGATCGGGCGCAGGTGGAACCCTTGTCGCTGCCCAGCGAGTTCACGCAGATGACGAACCAGCGTGAGCTATCGATCGCCTTGCCCGGGCCGATCATCGCTTCCCACCAGCCGTCGGACGGATCTTCCGCGTTGGATGCGGCGTGCGCGCTGGGCGAGAGGCCGGTGAGGATGAGCACGGCGTTGTCGCGCGCGCTGTTCAACTCGCCCCAGGTTTCGTACGCCACGCGGGCCTCGCGCAATACTCCGCCTCGTTTCATCGCAAAGGGCGAGGGCAGGGCGCAGTAGCGGCGGGCGTCATGTGTCATTCGTGAACCTTGTCGATGCTGATCTTGATCGGCGACTGCGTGCTTACTGCGACCACGCCGGCATCGCCTTCCAGGTCGCCCGGCTGGGCGATGGCCTGGCCGCTCTTGCTGATGCGGGCGCCCACGAACACGCGCGGCACCGAGGATAGTTTGAGTTGCGGCGTCATGCCCATCGCATCGTTCAAAGTGACGGTGGCGGGCAGGGCGTTGGCGTCCAGCCTGGCCACCGCCAGCGGCATTGGCGGACCGTGCTCGGCGCGCGCGTAGACGAACAGCGTATCGCCCGCTGCAAGCTTGCTCTTGAGTGCTGGCGACAACGCCACTTGCACTTGCAGCGAGGGCTGCGCAGCGGCTGCGGCTGGCGTTTCCGCCGCGGTCTTGCCGGGGCTGTTGACGCGCGCATCGGCGACCGCGATCTGCTCGGCCACGGCCTTGGCCACGTTGGAGTCCGGATCCAGTTGCGGCTGCAGCTGGCGCCAGGTGGCGGCGGCTTGCGCGTATTGATCGTGCTGGAACTGGCTGATGCCGAGCAGCCACAGGCCACGCTGGCTTTGCGGGTCGATCTTCACGGCGCGTTCGAGCAGCTCCTGCGCGCGGCCGTCGATGCGGTGATCCTCGCGCAGCAGCGAATCGGCTTCGGCCCAGCCGACCATCGCGACGCTGTTGTCGGGATCGATGCGCAGGGCTTCGTCGTACGCATGGCGCGCATCGGAGGCGCGGTGCATCACGCTATAGGTCTGGCCCAACAGCATCCAGCCCTGCAGGTCGTCGGGTTTCTGCACGAGGTGTGCGTTCAATTCGTCGACCGCCTGGTCGATGCTCATGCCAGCGTCGGACTTGGGCACACCATCGAGCACGACGGGCGTGCCTACGGCGAGGTAGAGGCCGATGGCAGCCACGGGCAGACAGAAGGCCACGATCATGGAGAGCGCGAAGAGGCCACGTGGGCGGCCGAGTCGTCGTCCGTGACGGACCAGTGGCAGCAACACCAGCAACAGCGCCGCAACGATCATCGCCGCGGCGATCAGATAAAAAGCCAGCCTCACCAGTCGTCCCCTTCATCGGTCGGCTTGTCGTTGGCGACGGCGAGCGCAGCGCGACCGCGCCGGCGCACTGTCACCACCACCACGGCCGCACCGGCCAGCAAGATCACCAACGGTCCAAACCACAGCAGCAGCGTGCTGGTTTTCACCGGTGGGTCATACAACACGAAATCGGAATAGCGATCGACCAGGTATTGCTTGATCTCCTCGTCGCTCTTGCCCTGCTGCATCAGGTTGAAGACCTCGTGCCGCAGGTCGCGTGCGAGGTCGGCGTTGGAGTCGGCCAGGTTTTCGTTCTGGCAGACCAGGCAACGCAGTTCGCGCGTGAGGCTCTGGAAGCGCACTTCCTGGGCGTGGTCTTTGAAGGGCAGCGGGTCGATGGCCTGGGCGAAGGCGAGCCCGGCGACGAGGAACAACAGCAGAACCTGTGGGAGCGCACCCTGTGCGCGACGCCAGGCGGGCCGGTCGCGCACAGGGTGCGCTCCCACAAAAAGGCGGCGGATCATGGCTGTTCCTTGGACAACGCCGCAATCGCCGGCTTCAATTCCTTCGCAATCACCTCAGGCGTCAACGGCCCAATCCGCTTGTAGCGGATCACGCCCTTGCCATCGACCAGAAAGCTTTCCGGTGCGCCATACACGCCAAAATCGATCGCGGTGCGACCTTCGCGATCGACGATGATCATGTCGTACGGGTTGCCGTGCTTGGCCAGCCAGTCCTTGGCGTCGTCCGGTGCATCTTTGTAGTTGTAGCCGACGACCGGCACGCCGATGGTCTTGCCTTCGGTCATCAGCACGGGATGTTCTTCGCCGCAGGCGATGCACCAGCTGGCGAACACGTTGATCAGATAAGGTTTGCCCAGCATCGCGTCCCGGCTGACTGTCTGCGCGGGATCATCGAGCTTGGGCAGCACGAACGCCGGCGCCGGCTTGTTGATCAGCGGCGACGGCACTTCGCGCTGGTCGTGCTGGGTATTCCACCAGATACCGAAGCCGAACAAAGCCACCAGCAACAGAAAGCCGAAGAAGGGAATCAGGCGGCTCATGCGCGCGACTCCTGCAGCGCGGTTGCCGGAATGGCTGCGGCCTCGGCCACACGCTTGGTGCGGAAGCGACGATCGGCAGCTGCGAAGAAGCCGCCCAGCATCATCAACAGGCCACCCGCCCAGATCCAGCGCACGAACGGCTTGTCGTAAAGGCGTAGTGCCCACGCGCCTTCCGGCTGCTTGGCATCCATGGGCTCGCCGAGCGCCACATACAGATCACGGAACAGGCCGGGGTTGATCGCCGATTCCGTCTGCACCTGGCCGCGCAGGTAGGTGCGCTTCTGCGGGTGCATCACGGCGACGGTGCTGCCGTTGCGCGTGACAGTGACCGTGCCTTGGTCGCCCTGCCAGTTAGGGCCTTGCGTGTGCTGCACGCCGTCGAAGCGGAACTCGTAGCCGCCGATGCTCTCGGTCTGGCCCGGCGCCACGCGCACGTCACGCTCCACGCTCAGCGCGTTGGTGAGCAATACGCCGGCAAGGAACACGCCCGCGCCGAAATGGGCGAGCAGCATGCCGGCCATCTCGGCAGGATAACGCCGGCCGGCGGGCATCTCGCGCCAACGCTTGAACACGTAAAGCAGGGTGCCGAAGCAGCACCACACTGCCGCCGCAGTGCCGGCGATCGCCTTGCTCTCGCCACTGGTGACAAATGCCGCGACGATGGCGCAGGCGATGGCCGCAAGACCTGCACGCCACATCACCTTCTTCAGTACAGGCACATCGCTCTTACCCCAGCGCAGGTACGGGCCGAATGGCAGCAGCAGCACCACAGGCAGCATCAGCAGGGTGAACAGGAAACCGAAATACGGCGGGCCCACCGAAATCTTGCCGAGATTCAGCGCATCGCCGAGCAAGGGGAACAAGGTGCCGAGCAGCACCATCGCCGCGGCCACGGTGAACATCAGGTTGCCGATAAGGATGGCTGTTTCGCGCGACACCACGGCAAACGGCTTGCCGCCTGCCACTTTCGGTGCGCGTATCGCATAGAGCAGCAGCGAACCGCCCACCACGATGGCTAGGAAGCAGAGGATGAAGAGGCCGCGGCGCGGATCCGAAGCAAACGCATGCACCGAAGTGAGCACGCCCGAACGCACCAGGAAGGTACCCAACAACGAAAGTGAGAACGCGAAAATGGAAAGCAGGATGGTCCATGCACGCAGACCGCCGCGCTTCTCCGTCACGGCCTGCGCATGGATCAACGCCGCGCCGACGAGCCACGGCATGAAGCTCGCATTCTCCACCGGATCCCAGAACCACCAGCCGCCCCAGCCGAGCTCGGCATACGCCCACCAGCTGCCCGCGACGATGCCAGCGGTGAGAAAGCCCCACGCCACGTTCGTCCACGGACGCGCCCAGCGCACCCAGGCCTGTTCCAGTTCGCCGCCCAACAGCGCGGCGATGGAAAATGCGAACGCGACAGAGAAGCCGACGTAGCCCATGTACAGCACGGGCGGATGGAACGTCATGCCCGGATCCTGCAGCACCGGATTGAGATCGCCGCCATCGGGCGGCATCGGCAACAGGCGTGCAAACGGATTGGAGGTGAAGATGATGAAGGCGAGGAAGCCGACGGCAACGAGACCCAGCACACCGAGCACACG